>JAJRST010000267.1 GCA_024278645.1 bacterium
ATTATGAAAGTGCACAACGGTCGCGTAAAGATTAAAAGCACAGTAGGACAGGGCAGCATTTTTTCGCTTGTCTTTCCCACAATCAATCATTCAGGAGCATAAGCATGGAACGACTTCTCATCGTTGAAGATGAAATAGCCTTGGCCGAAGGTTTAAAGGACAATTTTGAAATCGAAGGCTATGAGGTGATAACCGCCCATGACGGCGAAGAAGGCTTGAACATGGCGCTTTCCGAAAAACCGGACATCATCATTCTCGATGTCATGATGCCCAAAATGTCCGGCTTTGACGTCTGCAAAAAACTGCGCAGCGCCGGCGACCAAACGCCGATTATCATGCTCACCGCGCGTACTGAAGAGGTCGATCGCGTGCTCGGATTGGAGCTGGGCGCCGATGACTATGTGGCCAAACCCTTCTCCACACGCGAGCTCGTCGCCCGCGTCAAGGCCGTTCTGCGCAGACGTCCCGGCAAAAAATCAAAACAGGCCAAGATCGACGATATCGGCAAAATCAAGGTGGATTTTGATCATTATATCGCATACGACCGGCAGAACAACCAGATTGATATGACTTTTAAAGAGTTCGAAATTTTGAAATTTTTCATTCAGAATAAAGGCAGAACCGTCAGCCGCGACGAACTTTTAGACAAAGTCTGGGGCTATGAAATCTATCCGACCTCTCGAACAGTCGACAATCACATCGTCAAGCTTCGAAAAAAAATCGAGGAAGACCCGGAAAGCCCGAAACATATTCTGACCGTGTATGGCATTGGCTATAAATTTATTGAATAACCCGGCATAACGAAAAGACGCTATCGACATTCTTTTACATTTGTTAACAACGCCGTGACACAATCGATCTTTGAAATTCTATCTTTATATGTATTTTACTATTTCTGCAGGAGAAAGGTTAATGGCATTACGAGGAAAATCTCCTACTTTATTATATATTCTCTTTGTTTTGATTGTATATCCATATTTTCCCGCCCAATCCGGCGACAAGATTGACCTGACGCTGGAAACAGCCGTAAACATTGCCATGCAGAACAGCTACAGAATCAAGCAGCTCAAACTTGGCATCGAGCGTTCGCGACAGTGGTTAAAGGCGGAGCGCGCCGGCCTCAAATCAAGAGTTTATATGAACATAAAGACGCCGGACTTTCGAGCCATATCGGACTATAAATGGGATTCGGTGCTGGGCAAGGATGTCATTGTTCGTCAAAACACCCAGATGTGGTGGATGAATCTCTCCGTCCGGCAGCCGGTCATCTTGCTCGGCTATCCAACGAACGGCTACCTCTCCCTCAATAATAACATCTATCGATACGACCAGCTTAACGGCGGCCAGTGGGACCCCAGCTTTTACAACCGCTACTTTTTAAAATTTGAGCAGCCGTTCTTTCAACCAAACCGTTTAAAGAATGATTTGCAAAAAGCAGAACTGCGCCTGGAACAGAATGAGCTGCAATTCCTCGACGACCAGGTGCAGATGATCGAGGATATTGCCGACGACTATTACCAGTTGTTCAGCTATGCCTACAATGACATCATTTCCGAGCGCTATGTAAAGAACCTGGAAAGATTGAGCAAAGTCGCCGGCTGCGAGATGCAGGAAAACGGCTCCAAAACAATTGATTGCATCCAGATACAGGTGGAGATCACCAACGCGCGGGAAAAAAAGGCGCAAAACCTCAGCGATTTTCGTCTGCAAGCGACGCGTATGAAACAACGTCTGCGCTTGAATCCGAATGACTCGCTGGATGTAAAGCCCGTCATCCGAATTACACCGATCCATGTCGACCTTGACGAAGCGCTAAAATACGCCTACACCTTGCGGCCGAGGATTCGTTTGTTGGAGATTAATAAAAAGCAGCGTGAGATAGACCTCACCAACGTGAAAGGCTGGAACGCCTTTCGCATGAACGTCGAAATGACATACGGCCTGGAAAAGCAAGATAAGAATTACAAAGACCTGTGGCGGGAATACGACAACAGCTACTCGATGACGATAAATGCTTATATTCCAATATGGGATTGGGGGCAGAGAAAAGCACGCATCGAGGCGCAAAAAATAACCATTCGCAAGACTGAACTCTATGTGGAAGAAACGCGAAACCGCATCAAATCGGAAATACAAAACGCGGTTACGAATCTGGAAGAATACCAGCAGCGGGCTCTCAGCATGAGTGAAAACATGCAGATGGCCGAGGAAATTACAAACCTGAGCATGACCCGTTATGAAAACGGGGAAATTTCGTTGCAAGACTTGCTGCAAACCATAAATCGCCAAAAAGAGACGGAAGAAAACTTTTTAGAGTCCTACCTGGGATATCGCAAATCCTTGCTGGGCCTGACGGTTGATACTTTTTACGATTACGAAAATGACATCCAATTACTGGAAAAATTTCGATCCAGCAGTTAGATCGTCGAATCTATTGGAAATTTGTTGCACGCTATTGCACAATAAACGTTGAGGATATATTTGACCTCTCTGCGCTATATGGCCATGCTGTTCATGTTTGCGATGCCGGCGTGTGCTCTCAATCTAAACAAGGAAATTGACCTCGGCGGCGAATGGCTCTTTGAAATCGGCGACAACCTTGACTATGCCAGCCCCGACTATAATGACAACAAATGGGAAAAGATCAACGTCCCCGGCGCCTGGGAGAATGAAGGCTTTCCGGGATATGACGGCTACGGCTGGTACAGAATCTCTTTTATCGTTCCGCGAGAGCTCTCCAACAAAGTGCTGTATCTCAAGCTGGGGCAGATTGACGATGTCGACCGCGTCTATTTCAACGGCCGCTTTATCGGCGGCAAGGGGGACTTTCCCCCCAACTACCAAACCGCCTATGACATCTATCGAGTGTACGAGCTGCCGTCCAACTTTGTCAGTTTCGGCAAAAAAAACGTGCTCGCCGTTCGCGTGTACGACAACCAGGGAAGCGGCGGCATCATTCATGGCAAAACAGGCATATACTCGCGCGAGGACGTCATCGACCTGCAGATCGATTTGAGCGGCCTGTGGCGCTTTAAAACAGGCGACAAACCGGAATGGGCCGGAACCGATATCGACGACTCGCGCTGGCATCCAATGCCGGTGCCGGGAAACTGGGAACAGCATAATTTCCCTCGCTACGACGGCTTTGCCTGGTATCGCAAGTCGGTTAAAATCTCGAAATCCATTGCAAAAAAAAAGCTGATATTGCTTCTCGGCAGAATAAACGATATCGACCAGGTCTTCTTTAACGGCGTCGAGATTGGTCATACCGGCGACTTTCCGGTCGATGAAAAGAACTTTCACAGCCACAAAGACGAAGAAAGAGCCTACTTTATCCCCCCCTATTTAATTCGCCCAAATGAAAACAACATCATCGCCGTTCGGGTTTACGATGTTGGCAAAAACGGCGGCATCTACTCGGGATATGTCGGCATAGCCTCGCGAAGCGATTATTTAAAGTATTCGAAAAAGAAAAAATGATCGCCGCTGTTTTGGCATTGTTTCCCCCCGCCCCACTTCCTTTTTTGCACCTGCGCGGGACAGCCGTTATTTGCGCTCGCCTGCTTTTTCATTCCCATGTTATTGCCTGAAATAATCATCCGACAACATAATGTTGTAATGGAGGCGAAAACAGTTTATTTATTGCTCGTTTTTTTCTATATTAAAAATTGGCGGCAAAACCGGCTGCATCGGCCTTGTGGAAACAATCGATTTCAAGCGGAGAAATGAAAACAACAATTTGGCCTGGAAATTGCAAATTGTAATACAATTATGAATATTGCAACGGCACACAACAACCACATCGATGAAATTCCATCGCGGACAAAAACAAAAGCCATCTATGATCGTTGTCGTCCGCAGTATGAAATGGCGCAAGCTAAAGTGAGCAGAAAAATACGCAAGCTGCTCATTGATCACGGCATCAATGCCTTGGTTCGAATTCGGATAAAAACATTTGACAGCTATTTTAACAAAGTGCTGCGATTTTATAACGAAGGACGACGGGACAACCTGGTCATAAACGACCTGATAGGCATTCGCATCATCTGCTCTTTTCTTGGCGACCTTGACGCCGTCAAGCAAATACTCGTGCAAAATTTCAAAGTCCTGGAAGTGGAGGCCAAAAGCTCG
Source organism: bacterium (assembly GCA_024278645.1). GTDB lineage: Bacteria > Zhuqueibacterota > Zhuqueibacteria > Residuimicrobiales > Krinioviventaceae > JAJRST01. The sequence continues at coordinate 4,132 of JAJRST010000267.1, forward strand.
CAGTTTTCGTTCAAGGAATTTGGCTACGACGCCATCCACGTGCAAATCCTGCTGCCGAACGGATTGATCACCACGAGAATCCCTTACGCCGACTTGTCGTGCGAAGTTCAGCTTCGAACAAAACTGCAGGATGCCTGGGCCGAAGTCGAGCACGAGATTATTTACAAAACCGACAAGTCGCCGCTGAACGCTCAACTCAAGCGCAAGCTCGCTTCATTAAACGCGAGTCTCACTCTTTCGGACATCATTTTCCAGGAAATCCGCGAGCAGCAGCAGGATCGAATGCAGCGAGCGAAAAAGCTGCGCCAGAGCATCCAGGATAAAATCGAAGAGATCGAGGACATCCAGTATGTTCAGGAGATCCCGGAGATCTAAGACGAAAAGGCGGCGCTCTCCACGCCGGTGGAGGTCTCCAACGGCGCCATGGACAAACTGCTCTTCAAAGCCCTGGACGCTCACAGTCGCCAGGATTACGACAAGGCGTTGGAACTGTACACAAAAATCCTGGCCGTAAACCAGGACGACAAGGTGAACTCGGTCATTTCCAATCACCGCGGCATGGTCTACTTTGTACTCTCCAATTATGAAAAGGCCATCAAGGATTTTACCAGGGCGATTCAAACCAATCCGAACAACTTCCGCGCCTATAACAACCGCGGTTTGGCCTACCGCATGTTAAAAAGATACGATCGCGCCATTGAAGACTTTGAGCGCTCCATTGAAATACATCCCATGCAAACGGACGCCTACTATGGCCGGGCGCAGGTTTTCTACGAGCTGGAAAATTATCCCAAAGCGTTGCAGGATTGCGACAAGGCGCTGAATATAGAGCCGGATTTCAAGCCAGCCTCACGGTTCAAACAAATTATTAAAGCACGACTCTTTTAAAACCACGGAAAAGGCGCCTGTATGAACATTTACGCGATCGTCATCCTCGTCACGCTCTTGCTCGAATTCATCCTTTCACAAATCGCCGATATCCTCAATTTACGCAACCTGTCTGATGACGTGCCCGATGAGTTCAAGGACGTTTTTGACGACGAAAAATATTTAAAATCCCAAAAATATCTGCGAACCAACACAAAATTCGGCTTTATCATACAAATATTCGACCTCGTCGTTTTGCTGGCGTTCTGGTTCGGCGGCGGTTTTAATGCGCTCGACCAGTTGGTTCGCTCCTGGCATTTATCCCCTATCTGGAGCGGCGTCTTTTACATCGGCATTCTGTCAATGGCAAAAACGATCCTCTCGCTTCCCTTTTCAGTCTATTCGACCTTTGTCATTGAAGAAAAGTTTGGCTTTAACAAGACGACGCCGAGCACCTTTATCCTGGATCGTCTCAAGGCGCTCGGCCTGTCTATCGTCATCGGCGTTCCTCTTTTGGCGTTAATCCTGGGCATCTTTGAATACCTGGGCGCGTCGGCCTGGCTGTACGGCTGGGGGGCGACGACGGCGATCTCCCTGGCGATCAGCTACATCGCCCCGACGTGGATATTGCCGCTGTTCAACAAATTCGAGCCGCTGGAGGACGGCGAACTCAAGCGAAGCATTATGGACTATGCCAAATCCGTGAACTATCCTCTCGCCGGCGTGTTTAAAATGGACGGCTCGAAACGCTCGTCAAAATCGAACGCCTTTTTTACCGGATTCGGCAAAAACAAGAGGATCGCCCTTTACGATACGCTTATCGAGCAGTTGAGCGTCAAAGAGATGGTCGCCGTGCTGGCGCACGAGATCGGCCATTATAAAAAACGGCACATTTTGCAGGGCCTGATCCTCGGCATTCTGCAAGCCGGGGTCATGTTTTACCTGCTCAACATCTTTCTCACCCACAAGGGCCTGTACGACGCCTTTTTCATGCAGCAGACCTCGGTCTATGCCGGGCTGCTGTTTTTCGGCATGTTGTACAGCCCCGTCGAACTGCTGCTGTCCATGGGCATGAACATCATGGCGCGGCGGCACGAATTTCAGGCCGACCGCTTTTCCTGCGAAACCACAGGAGAGCCGGAAGCCATGATCAACGCGCTGAAAAAGCTGACCGTGCACAACCTGATGAACCTGACGCCGCATCCGTTTTATGTGTTTCTCAATTATTCTCACCCGCCGGTGCTGCTAAGGATAAGAGAAATGCGAAAATTGGAAAAAAGCCGCTAGTCAAAACGAGTCGGCGTTCAAAAGTTCGTTTGTTGAAATTTATAAAAAGGGGGAACGAGATAAACTATCATGTCAATAAAAAATCGAGCCGCTGGAACCGTCTCCGAACCGCATTTCTCCCATAATGCGTTCAGGCGTTTTCTTTCAACTTTTTCACAGTATTGAAAAAAGTCAGAATATTCTCCACCGGCGTATCATCCTGGATATTGTGCGCCGGCGCAATGATATAGCCGCCTCCCCGGCCAAGAATTCGTGCAATTCGCATCACTTCCTTTTCAATGACCGGCGGTGTTTCATGCGGCAGGAGATGTTGAATATCAATGCCGCCGAAAAAGACCAGGTCTTTGCCAAACATCTTTTTCAGGTTGCCCGCTTCCATATCTTTGGCCATGGGCTGGATCGGATTCAAAACATCCAGGCCAATTTCAACAAAGTCCGCAATGATCGGCAGAATGGAGCCGCAGCTATGCCAGGCAATTTTAACGTCAGGGTTGACTTTTCGGAACTCATCGAACATATATTTTATACGCGGCTTGAAAATTTTGCGCCACATGACAGGCGAAATGAGCATACTTTGCTGCGTGCCGAAATCATCCCCCGCCCAAATAATGTCCGCTCCGATCTCGATGAGCCTTTTGCCGATGGCAAGGTTGATTTCCAGAATCGCGTCGAACAACTCATTCACATACTCTTCGCCCATGGTCATATCTAACAATAGCTTGTCCAGCCCGACTAGGTACCAAGCAGTTTCGAAAAATGAAGTCTCGAGATCGGCCACGATGGCATAGTCCCCGGCGTATTTCTCATAAATTGCCTCGGCGGCATCAAACCGTCCTTTAGCAAAAGGATCGGGAAAAGAATAATCGTAAATATCCTTTGTTGTTTTTGCACAGGAAAGGGGAAACTCGGCGAATTCGTAATACAGCCCGGCGTCTACGAACTTCATACCCCATTCATTCAAGAGCAAACCTGTTTGCAGGGTGCGTGTGGGAAACCTTTTTGGCGCGCAAGCCGCAATGCCCACGCAATCATTTCCCAGCGTGGTGAGCAGGCGCGGATGGGATATTCGCGTCGAAAGCATGGAGTCATACGGGGGCTCGTATTCGATCCCCAACGCTTCCGATAGTTTTTGAGCGGCCTGGGGTGTGAGGGTTGCGAAAATTGGCGGTCTGTCCGGTTGTATAAAGTTTATGGCTTTTAGAACGCGTTCTCTCGAGGTCATTCCTTCTCCATTTTTTAGCCTGAAAGATTCATCCGCCTCCAAGTCGCAAAGACTCAAAGCTAATAAAAACTATAAGAGATAGTGAAGTTATAAATTCGTTTTCATAAAAGTCGGACGCATCGCCGGTTTGCCGGCGCCAGCCATTTGTGCAGTATCAGGCCGCACATAATGCTTAATATGATCGTAAAAGTGATATCGATAAACCTCTGCGGGCGCCGGATTTCCGCACCCGCAGGGTTTTAGGAGGCGCCAGCCGGTTATCATCTCACTAACAGCATTCGCTTTATGACCGTCTGATCATTGGATTTGAGGCGGTAAAGATAGACGCCGCTGGCAAGCGATTTGGCGTCAAACTCGATGCTATAGCGGCCGGCATTTTGATGTCGATCGACCAGAGTCGCCACGACCCGGCCGGTTATTGAAATGACATCCAGAGTCGCATGGCCCGGTCGGTAAAGCTGATAATGAATGGTTGTGCTCGGATTGAAAGGATTGGGGTAATTTTGTAAAAGCTCCAATTCAGCCGGCTTTTGTTTTTGTGATGCGAACTCGACGGATGTTTGCATGTCCTCCCATTCGGCTTTCTTTTCGGGGAACCAGTGGAGGTCGCCGACCGGCAGCCCGTCATGACCGCCCGTCAAAAGAGCTTCGTTCTCATAGACCATGGATTCCGGCAGCGGCCAGGGCAGGAAAAAGATCTCACCGCCATTCACATAGGCATCATAATTCCGTGGAGAAGGGGAGGCCGCCGGATCGCGGTATTTCCGGGCCCAGTCCACGATTTGCTCCACAAGCCACTGCTCCATGACGGCGTCGGTAAAGTTGGGATCGGCTTCCACGTTGTTTTCCGCCGTCAGGTAGGGATAGTTCGCATCGTCATCGAACATGGCACGGGTTCTATCGTTCATCCAGGTCACGCCATAGAGCGTATCGCTGGCGGCCCAAAAGTCCCTAACCTCCCGGGGCCAAAAATAGGCGTTGTTGGCCACCAGGATGCGGCGATCGGCCTCTGTCAACCCGGCGTTTTCGATGAGCCCGACGTCCACGGTATCGATATTGATCGTACTGCCGAGCGTGCCGTCGGAAGAATACCAGCCTGCGGCGATTTCATAGTCTCCATGGCCCATGGCATGGGTGGCAAAAAACAAGTTATCGAGGATCTTGGCGTTGGTTAAATGCGGCGTTCGCAAAATATCGACAAGATTCCCGACAATGGTATTATGCTCGATGTGAACATAATTGGCGATCTCGCCGACAACATAAATCCAAAAGGAGTTGTTGTTGAAGGAGGTACAATTCGTAACCACCAACGTGTCCAGCGGATAACCGTCGATGACGACGCCCTGGCCGACAAAAGGATGCCATGTCACTTCACTATTGCGAAAGATGCAATCCCTTACATAGATGGAATTGTGCTCGCCGACGCTGTACAACACCCACTCCCATTCGTTAAAAATGCAATTCTCGTAGGTCACCCGGGTGTAATCGGATTTAATCTTGCCGGGCCCCGTCCAGTCGTTATTTCGGCGATCCAGGTCCAGCCCCTGGAAAAGGATGTTTTTGAAATAAATATTGGTATTGTCGCCAATGAACTGAAAAGGATCGCGGATATTGACGCCATCCGCATATTTTCCGCGGACAATCATCGGCGGACTTGTCGGGTTGGCCGGATCGTCATCATCGGCAATGATGCTTAAATTGAAATCGACTCGCAGAGCGCCGTCCATGACATAAACAGCTCCTCTCTGCAACCTGTAAATGCGCTCGGGATTGGCGCGTTGGCCCGTTTCTGTGGTGTCTCCCAGAATGAATTTGACCAGATTGGGATCATCCGCGTCATCCAGCGGCGGCACATCCACGATATCCTGCGCCATCAGATTGGCTGATACAACGGCGAAGAAAAGCATGGCGAATAATTTCATTTTCATTTTGGCTCCTCCTTTGGTTTTAGAATGGCAAAAAAATTGTCATAGCAGGTTAAAACCTCCATCTACATCCGCACGCGCAGGCCAAGGTCGACTGTTCTTCCATAGTGCTGTATCGAAGTCGGGAATCTCGAACCGCTGTTCAAATCGCGGTCCATGGCTGCGGTGATATTGCTGATGTTGCAGAACAATTGCAAACCCAGCCACGGCAGTTTCTGCTTGACGGAAAAGTCCCAGCGCAGGTATTCGTCCGAATACGTAGAGAGTTCAGGCCAAAAGCTCGGCCGCTGGAAAATTTTTGATTGATAAAGCATGGACAGTCTGGCCGAAAAGCCCTTGTAATCATAGCCGAGCTGAAAGTTTACAATGTTATCCGGCTGAAACTGGAGGCGGTCGGTGTAAAAAGTATCGATATTGGTGTAAATATACTGAAAAGTCCGAGTATCCATCTTTTTCTCAATGACCGTCCTCGGGTATCGAGACTCGGAAAAAATGTGCGTGTAATTCAAATTCAACACAAGACCCTTCAGGGCGCCCGGCAGGTACCAGAAATTGGTCTGCCAGTCCGCTTCAATGCCTCGCACCGTGGCCTCGTATGGGTTGTTTGCTTGTGTATAAATATACTTGTTTACCACGCTTTCCGGCAGCTCGTACTCTTGCGAATTGAGAATAACGCGTTTGTCAAGCCAGTAGATCATATTCTCTATGCTTTTGGTAAAACCGCCCAACGTAAACAACCCGAGGTGATTTTGCTTAAAAGTCAGATATACATCGATATTCCTGGAGAATTCGGGTTCAAGCTTGTAGTTGTTCCAAATCACCGCATCCCGCATGATATCGATTCTGGGCATGATTAAATTGTAGCTCGGTCTCGAGAGGGTATGCGTGTACGCCAGCCGTACATTGAACCAGGCAACCGGGCTGTATTTAAGATGGATCATGGGCAGGAAAAAATCATTAATTCGCGTTGTTGTAGTATCATGATGGACGTAATGCTGATTGGGAAAAGGCAACGAGGCGTCTCCCCTCGCTGCCGTGTAGACCGTCTCGTTTCGCTCATAACGCACGCCCGGAATGAATTTGATCCCGGCGCCGAAATTGAGCTCGGCCATCAGGTAACCGGCGGAAAGATACTCGTTGCCGGAATAGTCTTCCCTGTTCGAATAAAAATCATGCTTCGTATACGTTTCGAGGGATGGATTTTCCACCTGCTTGACGACCTGCAAAACCTGATGCATCAAATCGATGTCGACCACCGGGCCCATCGAGTATTCGCCGTTTAAAAAATCGCCATGATCGAAATCCCGGTCATAGAAGAGAATATAGGGCAGTTTCTGGCTGCCGATGGGGGCGATCTCCTGCATCCAGGGGAAGGCATTGAGGATGGCGTTTTTGACTCCCTGGCCGCTGTAAAGATTAAAGTTGCCGCTGTAGACATCCTTGTTAAAAAAACGATCCTTGTACCGATACTTGCCGCCGAACTTGACATTGCCGTTCACTCGCTTTGAGATGCTGAAATCATACCGGACATTGAACTGAGCGCCAATGTGCTTATCCCGCGTCTTTCGATATCCTTCATTCAAATATTGAAAGAAAGACGTCGAATCATTGATGGAGGCATAGTTTATCAACCGGTTCGGCGGTACTATGCTGTTCAAGACATCGGATGACAGCGCTGCAACCTGGTAAAAAGAAAAACCGAGATCGGTGGGAACCTCGTTGGTCATTGAGGACTGCGAAATCTTGGCGTCAACACTCAACGGACCAAAGCGCTGGGCATAGTCGACCACATTGATGAGAACAGCCAGTTTGTATTGTTCGTCACGAGTTTCATATTGATGCGTTCGATCATTGACGGAGAACCGTTCGCTGTAGCGGTTCACACTCGTCTCCCCACTGTTGTAAAAGTTTTTAAAACGGATCACGCCTTCCGGGATTCGATAATCGAACACCAGTGTTCCTCCGAATCGGGAGCGCTCCCGAATGGCGTCGGTAACGGCGAGGCTTTGTGTGTAAACGGTGTTCACTTTATTGATTTCGGGATTTTTAAGTTCATAGCCGGCGCTCAACCGGTTTGAACTCCGGTTTCGTCTTTCCATATTCGCCTGAAAATAGAACCCAACCTTGTCTCCCCAAAGCCTGTTGCTTACGCTGCCGGTCAACATATAGTCGGAATAGGTCCCCTTTAACCCATTGTATCCTGCCTGCGCCACAATATCGTATTTAAGACCCGGCACAGGCTCCCTTAGCTTGAAATTCACCGTTCCACCCAGATAGTCCGCATCCTGATCCGCGGTCACCGCCTTCATCACTTCGATGCCGCCGAGCGAGTAAGGTGAAATCATACTGATATCCGTACTCCGATCCCCTCCGGTGGAAGGCAAGGAAACACCGTCCAGCGTGATTTTGTTGTATTTTGGGGCCAGCCCGCGCACAACCACCTTGTTTCCCTCTCCTCCAACTCTCAGCACCGAAACGCCCGGCAAACGCCCCACGGATTCCGCCGCATTGGCGTCCGGCAATTCCAGGATTCGATCCGAGGAAACGACATTTTTGATAAGCGGCGAATTGAGCTGCTCGTTGATGGCGCTCATCTGACCTTTGGCCTGAGCCGTAACAGATATGGATTCCCCTTCCAGCGCTCCGGCGTACTGGAGTGCATAATCCTTCCTTATCGTTTGGCCGACTTTGACGCGAATGGAATCCCGCACTTCCTGGTAGCCGATATAGGAAATTCGAAGAACGTAATCACCGGGAGGCACGTTCACGATGACATATTTGCCGTTTTTGTCCGTAGCCGATCCAAAGCCGGTGCCATCCAGCCAGACATTCGCTCCGATAAGCGGTTCTTTAATTTGAACATCCATGATGCGACCCGTAAGCGTCGCTTTGATTTTTGCACGTACGGGTTCGTTGAACATTATCAATATCAAAAAAAGCCAGATGATATTAAAAGCGTTTTTCTTCATTTTTTAACGAGTCCTTTCCGATGTCATCCACGAGGTTGCCAATGGATCAATACAGCGACGTTCGGAATCTTATTTGTTTAAAATCATTTTGTGTACTTGAACCTGCCCGTTCACCTCAAGCCGATAGAAATAAACGCCGCCCGCAAACGAGCTGCCTCCAAATTTCACATTATAAGCTCCCGGAGCCTGCTTTTCATGAACAAGGATTTGAACAAGCTGGCCCAGGGCATTGTGCACGGTCAATTCCACATCACAAGCCTGACTCAGTCGATATCCAATGGTTGTGCGAGGATTAAAAGGATTCGGATAGTTCTGCTCGAGCACAAAGGCCTGCGGCGACTCCGCGGTAGCCGGGCTGTCCACGCCGGTTCCCTGGCCGTAACTCCCGTCATATTCGTAGGCCCCGATGTCATAGCCGTTCCCCCAGGGCCTGGCGACGCCGTTGATGTCAACGGTCGGCGCCCCGTCCGGGCTGCCGCCGTCAATAACCGTGCGCCCGTTGTAAGGCGGCATCCCCGGCTTTGGGCGAAAGTCCATGTTTTCGTAATCGTTCACATAACTGATGCCGATGAGGCCGAGGAAATTATGATCTTCCGTCGTACCCGGCTCCAGGTTAATATTTGTCGTCAGGTTATTGCGCACCAGGTTGCTCGAGCCGGGCGTCCCGTTCTTGTGCGGGAAAACGCCGATCCACGGCGGACCGGCCTGGGAGTAGCCCGGAACCGGCAATACGGTATTGTTTACAATCCTGCAATTATGCGCTTCGTAAAGGGAAATGCCATGCCAATGTTCGACGATGACGACATTGTTTTCGACGATCCAGTTGAAATACGGGCCATCGAAACATCCGATACCCTGCAAAAGCCCGCGCAATCTTTGGTTGGGGTTTTCAAAATTCAAAATATAGTTGCCCCGAAGCAACAGGTCATCTGCGCCGCCCCACGACTGAAATCCATCCTCGTGGTTGCCCACCGTCGGATTTTCATCGAGCTCGACCGAATTTTTGATGACATTGTACTGTACAATGCACGAGTCGGCGCCGATCAGACGAATGCCGTCTCCGCAAAAAGATTCAATGGTATTGTACTCGACCAGCGTCCTGTGGGCCTCCGGCTCGATCTGGATGGCATATCGAATATTCCGAAAATGATTGTTGCGAAAAGTATTGTCGGATCCGAAAACATGGACGCCATCCCATATTTCGCTCCTCCAGTTTTCCAGAATCCAGTCGGACGTATCAAAAACGGAATAGAAAGAACAGTTTTGAATGACAACATCCTGCGCCGAATCGCTAATCTGAAGCAAAAAGACGTTGGCGGTCGAAGAAAATCCTTCGGGGGAAAACGCCAGCCCTTCGAGAATCCACCCACGACCGGAAATGCTTGCATTGACGAGCTGCGGCGAGTGTCCCTCTTCTGCCTTTATCACCACCGGCGTTGCGTGCACACCGCCGATGACAATCCCTTCTCCGTGAAATCCGTTGCGCAAAAAAAGAGTGTCGCCGTCGGCAACGGGCTTTGAAAGCATCACCGCCTTTAATGTGCTCCAGGGATGGGCATAGGAGCCATCGTTATTCATGGATCCATTGAGCGGATCGATGTAATAATTGCCCGCGAAGGATGAAGCAACAATCACAAACAAAAGAAAGCTTTGAATCAAAACAACCAACTTGCTCATCATTGTTAGTCCTGTTTTTCGGAATCATGAAAAGCCCGCAGGACTTGGTCGTTCCCTGTCCTGCAGGCTTGTAAAATGTGAATACAGCGGACTATTTGACCAGCATCATCTTTCTGACGGCCGTTTTTCCATTTGCTTTCAGACGGTAGAAATAGACGCCGCTGGCGTTTGCCGGAGCGTCGAACTCGACCACGTAACGTCCGGCTTGCTGTTTCCTGTTCACCAGCGTAGCGATCTGCTTGCCGGTAATTGAAAACACTCCCAGCTCGACATGCCCGGGTTTGTCGATTTCGTAGGCAATCTTTGTTGCGGGATTAAACGGGTTGGGGTAATTCTGTTTCAATGCGAATTCAAGCGGCAGCGTCGCCCCGTTTTCGACGCCGGTGGTCGTTTCGATATTGAGATCGGAGACCGAAATTTCGCCAATGCTGCCGCCCCACATACCGCCGATGATCGTCAACTGGGCAAAAGTTGTCAGTGTGTCGGCCGCCGCACGAAAGGCGTAATCCGTAGCCAGTGCGACTTCCGAGCCGCCTTCCGGCGTAATCGAGACGCTATAAGTCTGCGCCGCCACGTCCACGTCCATTTTGACGGCGTACGTCGTGCCGGCTTGATAGGTGAAATCCGTATCCGCCTTGTAGCGGTTGCCGTCGCGCACATCGATAAAGTTGTCCATGTTGCATCGAATGATTGCGCTCAGGTCGCCCCAGGCATCCATGATGACGGAGCCTTTGAGCAAGGCGACAGCCGAATTTATTCTCTGCGCCGTCGGGGTCATGTTAAAGGTGACCGTGAACGAACCTGTCTGTGGGTCAATCGGACGGTTGTCGACAAAGTTCAATTCATAGTCATCTTCCAGAAAAGAGGGGGTCAAGCGGCTGCCGGGCACGCCGCCCCACTCTTCCAGCTCGTTGATAACCATGGCAAAATAGCGCAGCGTGTCTTGAGGCGTGTTGGGACGGAATGCAAAATCATCGGCGATGAGAACCGGGGCCCCGCCATCCGGCGTAACTTCGGCGTCGTAGGTCTGGGCTTTAACATCGGCGGTCACCTTAACGGTATATTTCCTGCCTGCTTCGTAGCTCAACTCGTTGACGGCATCATAATCGCCGCCGTTCCTGGCGTCAATTCGGCTCGAGCTGTTGAAGCGAACCAGAATCCCCATGTCGGTAAATCCAGCGACCTCGCCTTTTGCCAGGCCGGTTACGCCGTCCATGGGGGCATGGGTCGGCGTAACGGTCCACGTCGTGTAAAACTTGTCGGTGAGCGCTGGGATATTTTCAAATTCAATAGGATCCGTCGTCGGAGGCAACTGAACCGAATCGCCGACTCTGAAATCGTCAATCCAAAAAGTCGCTTCGTAGGTATCCGGCCATTTCACCGTTTCAAAGAGAAAACCGCCGATTTGCGACAAGTCTCCCGGCGGGACCACGCCATTCCACATCGGCACGCCGATTTTGGCGCCGAAATCGAACAGAATCTCATGCCATTCCCCGTCCGCGGGCGCCTCGGCTGAAGGAGAATCCACCTGTCGGACATTCTCACCCGTACTGTCAGGCCCCCAGGGAGACAGTAAAAACAGCACGGAACTCGTTTCAACGCCGCCGTACTTGGCGCCCGGCTCCACTTTGATCTTGATGCTGACATAGGGATGCTCGGTCAAATCAAAGTTCATTCCCACGCTGTCCACAAAATTGTAGTACTGACCGTCGTAAAAATTCTTTTGTTTCATGACAACCTTTAAAGCACTATCCTCCTGACTGACGGCAAAAACCGGCGTTCCGTCCTCGTGGGTCAGCTTGTTCGGCGTCCAAAAGTCAAGGTCAACCGGATTATTAAAGTCTTCGAGATAACCCGTCTCCTGGGAAAACAGCAGACTGGAAAAACCTAACAGCAGGCATAGAATGATTAGCAGCGCTTTATTCATTTTACACACCTCCATAATGATTAATTTCCTCTCCAAAGATATTTTGCTCAAAAATCTTCCCTCCTTTTCGGTTTATTATTCGGGACAATTGACGAGTTTGCTTGTTTATAACACAGCGAAAAGTCGAGATATGTAATGGTCTTGGAACTTGTGCGACTAGGTGAAAGACAACATTTTGGATTATCTTCAAGGACGTTTGTTCATTTGAAAAATAGATCATTTTGGTAAAAAAGAAATGGACAAAATGCGAATTCTTTTATATATTTTGACACAGTCAGAATGTTTCAAATAATGGAGTTTTGCAAAAATTAAGACAAAGTTTTCCACATTTGACTACTTGACCGTTTCCGAAGCAAACAAGCTGTGGGGACTCTACGTAACAAGTGCCGGAAGCTGCGACATCCCCCCCCATACCTCTTACCCACCGGATCGACATCCGAATACATACATGTTTGACTGGAAGCAGGGGCGGGTTCTGCCGGAGTTTGCTATTTTATACATTGTACGCGGGGAAGGTTTTTACGAATCAAAACCCCTTGGAAAAAGGACAATCAACGAAGGCTCGATATTTTTATTATTCCCCGGCATCTGGCACAGCTATGCCCCCAATCCTATAACCGGATGGAAAGAATACTGGGTGTGCTTCGATGGCATTCAACCTCGAAAGTTTCTCGATAAGGGCATCCTAAGCCTTGACAAGCCTGTGCTGAATATCGGCTTCAATTAAAAATTGGTTCAATTGTATCACGAGCTTTTGGAATTGCTGGAATCGGAGCCAATCGGATACCAGGAAAATGCCGCCGCGCTTACCTATCAAATCATTGCTCAAGTGCACACGGTTAAACTAGGCAAACAATATGGCGGCAAAGAAATCGAAAAAGTTATTCAAAAGGCAAAAACGTACATGATCGAAAACATTGACAAGCCTCCTGACTGCGAGATGCTGGCTCAGGAGCTCAATGTCGGATACTCCTGGTTCCGACGAATGTTCCGTCAATACACCGGACTTTCCCCTTGCCAATATTTTCTGCAATTAAAAATTAACAAGGCCAAATTTCTGCTCCAGGAGACGTCACTCTCGGTCAAAGAGATTGCCGCAGGCTTGGGCTTTGGTTCGCAATATTATTTTTCCAAATACTTTCGCAAAAAAGTAGGCGTTCCCCCTTTGAAATGGAGACAATTCTCCAGGGGGGAATTGGAACGAACGCCCGCCGTACTTTCAAAGCAGATATCGCCATAGGTTTAGGATAGGCCGGCTTCTCGCCATGCGCCCGGCTTGCGGGCCAAAAGACAAAAGCCGGGCGCTAAGCGTTTCCCCAAAAGCATCGCACATTCCGGCAAGGGAATGTAAAAATATTTCAGTGCATTTGTTATTTACACGCGAAATTTTAAAGCATCCTCGGGGCACACCTCGATGCACACGCCGCAGTCGTGGCAATCCGGACGAATGCGCTTCATTTCCAGAATCGACGGCACGGTGGGACAGGGGCTTTTCTTAACGCAAATATTGCACATGGTGCACGCCTCCCGGTCAAGCTTGACGCGCACGATGGAGAGCTGCTCCAGCAGCCAACTGAACAGGCCGATGGGACAAAAAAGGTAGCAAAACGGGCGATAGATGAACAACGCGCCAAGGACGGCGACGATGATCGGCGCGATCAGCGTGGCGCTCCACTGCCAGTGCAGAATATGAAAGGCGTTGATATATTGATACAACGAAAGGCCGACCGCAAAGGTGAGCGCGACAAAAAGAAGAAAAGAGGCCAGCCGGATGATGTTGCTCGCCATGAAAGGCATTTTTTTCTTAAATTTATTGGGCGGGGGGATTTTGTACAAAATTTCCTGCAGGGCGCCGATGGGACAGGCCCAACCGCAAAAGCTCTTGTTGCTTAGCAGCGTCAAAAGGGCGATGAATGCAAAAATGGAGATAAAAACGATGGGG
>JAJRST010000268.1 GCA_024278645.1 bacterium
CCCGTTGAACTGGGCGGCGGCATTCGCAGCCTGGGCGATGTGGAACGCTGGCTGGCGGTCGGCGTCGAGCGCGTCATCATCGGCACCATAGCATTGACGCAGCCGGAAATTGTCGACGAGGCCGTATCGAAATTTGGCGCGGACAGGATTGTCGTCGGCATCGACGGCAGAAACGGCAAGGTCGCCATTCGCGGCTGGGAGGAGCAGACGGAGGCCGGCGTTCTCGAACTGGCGCTGAAAATGCGCGACCTCGGCGTCCGGCGAATTATTTATACGGACGTGCATCGAGACGGCGAATTGATCGGCCCGAACTTTGACAGTACGGATGAGCTGGCAAGAGAGGCGGATATAAAAGTAATCGCCTCCGGCGGTTTTTCCGATGTGGCGCATTTTGAGGCGCTGCAGGCGCTGCAAAATCCGAATATCGAAGGCGCCATTGTCGGCACGGCGATTTATGAAGGCAAAATAAAACTGCAACAGCTTACAAAAAGATTTCGATCGGAAAAGGTGTAAGAAACATGCTGGCAAAACGAATCATACCCTGCCTGGACGTCAAGGACGGGCGCGTGGTCAAGGGCGTCAATTTTCTCAATCTCGTCGATGCCGGCGACCCGGTGGAACAGGCGCATTATTATGACGAGCAGGGCGCCGACGAGTTGGTCTACCTGGACATCACCGCGTCGCATGAAAAGCGCGACATTATGCTCGACGTCGTCCGTCGCACGGCGGAAGAGGTGTTCATGCCGCTGACCGTGGGCGGCGGCGTACGAACCGCCGAGGATGCGCAAATCCTTTTAAAAAGCGGCGCCGACAAGGTGACCATGAATACCGCGGCGGTGCTCAATCCCGAGCTTCTTCGGGAATGCTCGGAGCGCTTCGGCGCCCAGGCCACGGTGTTGGCCATCGACGCCAAAAAGTCCGGCGACGGCAAATGGCAGGTTTACATTTACGGCGGCCGCAAACCGGTGCAAAAGGACGCCCTGGAATGGGCGCTGCAGGCCGAGGAACTCGGCGCCGGCGAGATTCTGCTCACCTCCATGGATCGCGACGGCACAAAGATCGGCTTTGATATAGAACTTACGCGCGCCGTCTCGCGGGCAGTGAACATTCCGGTCATCGCCTCCGGCGGTTGCGGCGCCGTCGAGCATTTTGAATAGGTTTTCACGGACGGCTGCGCCGATGCGGCGCTGGCCGCATCTATATTTCATTATCGGCAAAGTTCGATACAGGATGTTAAAAATTATCTTAAAGAAAGGGGCGTTCATGTCAGAGATAGTAAAAATGAACTTGGAAGATTGGCTGACAAACGTTAAATTTGACGACAAAGGTCTGGTGGCGGCGGTCATCCAGGATGTCAAGGACAACGCCGTGCTTATGCTTGGCTACATGAATAAAGAGAGCATTCGCATGACCCTGGAAAAGAAAAAGGTCACCTTTTGGAGTCGTTCGCGGCAGGAGTACTGGACAAAAGGAGAAACTTCCGGCAACTACCTCGAACTTGTGGATATGTACCTGGATTGCGATGGCGACGCTATTCTTGTCCGGGCGGTTCCGTACGGCCCCACCTGCCACACAAACAAACGATCTTGTTTCTCATGGCATCTTGAAGAATAGGCAAAAATATGAAAGCATTCTCAACAGTCATTCATTTATCGGCGCTAATGATCTTGCTTGTTTCCCTGAACTTGTCCGCCCTGCAACGGCAGATATATTTCAAGGAGACGACGTTTGACCAGTTTGCCTACCCGAATGGCATGTTCGATGAAGAGTATACCGCCATCATCCGGGAGCGGGCGAATGAACAATTCCCAAAAGCGCGGACGCACATTATTAAAGGCTACATCACCAATGACAAGCCGAGAAGCGTCGTCGAATACTATTCCAAGCTGTGCGGGCAAAGGTTTTTTAAAGAAGGCGATCACTTTGTTTTTGTTTTTTCACAAATAGATAACAAGCCGGCCACCCGCATAGAAATATACCAGGCGCCGATCGCTCGCATCCACCGCGAATTTTGGCCGACGCGTGTCGATCTTTACATCATACGTTACCCGATCCTCGGAGACATTCCCAAGGAACTGAACCGTTCGCCGGAGGAGCTGAAAGCTCGCCTTGGCCGATTTTACTATGACGGGCAGATGCGAGAGGATATTGCGCAACTGGATATGGAAGAGTTCGGGCCCGACGCCGAGGTGTATGTCATTACCACGCAGGACGATTTTGAGCAGGTTTATCGTTTCTTTCGCCGCCGCTTTGGCCCCTTTCGCGTGCGTCCGGCTCGCGACGGCGATATGCTCACCCGGGATTTCGAGATTGACATCACCAGGGCCGCCACGGAAGAAGATGCGGATAAAGATATTTACGTTTATGTCGAAGAGAATCCCATCGTCATGGACCGCAACGGCAACTCGCAGCTTTACCGGGGATGGGTGTTCATTCGATATTTCTTTTGGGAAAAGGATGCAATGTATTCTCATCCTTAAAAAACCGGCTCGTTGTCAAACGGGCCGGTTCTTTATCGGATATTTTAAAAAATTAAGGTCGATTAATGGCCGTGCTCTTGTAAATGCGAGGTCATCTCCTCGTTAAAATAAAGCTTGTAGAAACTTTTCACCAGCTCGCGCAGCTTTTGTACATGGGCGAGATCGGTGGTCTGTTTCGCCTTCATGGCGTGAACGATGATGAGATGCACGTTCTGCAATTGCGCGGCATATTTTTCGGCGGCCGCTTTATCGGCGGCGTCCGCGAGCTTGATTCGCTGCGCCAGAAAGTATTGCAAGGCGATTTCCATAATGTCGTCGGCGTGCTTGTCTTTGTTGGTCACCCAGCGCACAATCTGGTTATAGTTCGGCGTCTCTGCTTTTGACAATTCGATTATTTGTTTCATCGATTTTTCGACTGTGGTGATTTGCTCCATCCACATATCAAAACGCATTTTATCGCCATAGATGCCGCAGGGAATCTGGCAGTGTGCAAAAACGGAGGCCGACAAGCCAAGGACGAGCAAGACCGGAAGCAAAGTCGTGATTTTTGATTTCATGATAAATTTCTCCCATCATTATTTATTCAGTTATTTTCGATACAGTTATCTTTTAACAAAATGATTGCGGAGATATTTCAGTTTTTTAGCGTCATTGCATAAAAAAAGCCCGCACGATCAAGCGCGGGCCTGGCGTCTGTGCAAGAAAAGTCTGCCTTAAAAGCCGATGCCGAACATATAACCGACTCGCAAGCCGACATAATTAAAATCCTTGACCATCATGTAGAACAGGGACGCATCAAGAGGGCCCCATTTCATGCCGACAATCGGAGCAAAGCTGAATCTCGAATCCGTCGCCGAGTCGGCGATCAACCCTTGGTCGACGGCTGTGCCCTCGTAGCTAAAGGTGAAATTATGAACGCCAACCTGGGCGCCGAAATGGGCCTTGGGGCCGATCGGCAGGCCGAGCTCCCAGCGCAGCCCGACCAGCACCGGAACCGCGGTAACTTTTGCCGTTGCGGAAATCTCCGGCGAATTGATCCCGGGAACGGAGTAACTGTAGGACTGCTCGCCAAAATTAAGGTAGCCAATGTTGCCGGTAATTTTCAGCAAAATGATGTCCGCCATGCCAAAGGCGGTGACGCCGTAGCCCGTCGGACTAAAGTCGCCGTTCGTCAGTTGCCCCAGGGCCAGCGAGGCGCTCGGTTTGACCACATTGGCCTCGACGCCAAGACGCAGGCCCAACGCGGAAGCCATGTTGACGGAAGCAAGGATCATAAATGCTGCTGCCAGTTTTTTCATTGTCGCTTCTCCGTAATCTTTAATTTATGTTACTTTGGTTTACACTATCAGCGCTTCTCTTCGGGAAAATCTTGCAGAATCCGGGCCACGGTTTCGTCCATGGCCGCTTGCAGTTTTTCGGGCGACTTCGCCTGGCCGACGATGCCGCTTTCATAATTGCGCCACACCATTTCGCCGGCGGCGCCGTCGATGATTTCAATCACCAGCGTGCCTTCGTCATAGCTGGCCATGTCCGCGCGGCCGGCCCAGGGGGCGGCATCCTGCATTTGATAACGGCTGACGTTTATGGAACTGCTTTTGGATTGCACATTGCCAAAAACCACAACCTCAAAGTCAACGCTGTCGGCGTCGCTTAAAATAAAGCCCTTATCCTGCAACACCCGGTTCACGGAACTCTTGACCTGCCTGTGCAGCATGGGGTTGCGGACCAGGGCGTCATCCTTGATTTTTCGGTTTGACCATTTATAGGTCTTGTAAGCCGTAAGGTCAACGGCCTGTTTTGTGAGCTTGGACAGGGAAGAGCAATTGACGACGAAGACAGAAAGTAAGAGAAGAATAATCGGTCTTAATTTCATGAAACGGCTCCGGGTTAAATCCGAACATGTTAAAACGCGCTGGCGGCCCACTATACAAAAGTTGAACTATATTTCCATAACAGCGTTTACAGGCTTAATATTCAAAAAATAAATACCAGTTGCTGAATGGAATTTAAAAGTATTGTTGCATTTTCAAAGTTTTATTCTACATTGTCGTGAGAAAAAATAAGCATGGATAGCCTCTCATAAAACATTTTAGAATTTTTCTCAATCTTTTGGTGTTTTATTTCTTTTAACAAACGGGTCGTCAATGGGCTACGAGGACACAAACAACCAAACGGATGCGCTGACCAGGGATGACGTCAGCATTGATGAACCAAAATTATACAAAGTGCTGTTGCATAACGATAATTACACAACCATGGATTTTGTCGTGCAGGTTTTGGAGACCATATTTTACAAAACGCCGGCCGAGGCGACGCAGATCATGCTCAGTGTGCATCACAACGGCGTCGGCGTTTGCGGCGTTTATCCCTATGATATAGCGGAAAGCAAAGTGGAGCAGGTGCACGAGTTGGCGCGGCGGCATCAGTTCCCTTTAAAGAGCAGTATGGAGGAAGTATAAATGATGTTGACCATGGAATTGCAAATGACCTTACAGGCGGCGCTGCGGGAGGCGCACAAGCGTCGCCATGAATTTGCAACGCCAGAACATATTCTCTATTCGATCCTGTTTTCCGAACAGGGCGCCGAAATCATTCAAGCGTGCGGCGGCGACCTTGAAAGCCTGAAGGAAAACCTGGAAGATTATTTTACTAATAAACTGCCCAAGATGCCAAAGGGCCAGGCGGTGCAGCCGCAGCAGTCGCTTGGCTTTCAGCGCGTGATCCAGCGCGCGGTGATGCAGGTGGAGCGCGCCGAAGGCGACGTCGTCGATTTCGGCGACATTATCGCCTCCATATTCGAAGAGCCGCATTCCCACGCCGCCTATTATCTCGCCTACGAGGGCATCACGCGCCTGGATGTGCTGGATTACATTTCGCACGGCATGAACAACTTTCAACCCGAGCAGGAATCAACCGAATTTGATGACGCCGATTTCGATTTGCCGGAGCCAAAGAAATCGCAGAAAAAGAAGAAAAAATCGGCGCTGGAATCCTTTGCCGTGAACCTGGTGGAAAAAGCGGCGGCGGGAAAGATCGATCCGCTCATCGGCCGATTCAATGAACTGGAACGCACCATGCATGTGTTGTGTCGTCGCACCAAGAACAACCCCATTCTGGTCGGCGAATCCGGCGTCGGCAAGACGGCCATTGCCGAAGGGCTGGCGTTGAAGATACACGACGGCGATGTGCCGGATATTTTGCTGGACGCGGACATTTACGCCCTCGACATGGGCGCGCTGCTCGCCGGTACAAAGTTTCGCGGCGATTTTGAATCGCGGCTAAAGGGGGTCATCCAGGAGCTGCAGCAGGAAGAGAACGCCATTCTCTTTATCGACGAGATTCATACCGTCGTCGGCGCCGGCTCGACCATGGGCAGCTCCATGGATGCGTCGAACATTCTCAAGCCGGTGCTGGCGTCCGGCGACATTCGTTGCATCGGCTCCACCACGTATGAGGAGTATAAAAACTATTTCGAAAAAGATCACGCGCTGTCGCGAAGATTTCAAAAGATCGAGATCAACGAGCCGACCGTCGAAGAGACGGTCAAGATTCTCAGCGGCCTCAAACCGCGTTATGAGAAATATCACAATGTAAAATATACACGCACGGCCCTGAGAGCCGCTGCTGAAATGGCGGCGAAATACATCAACGATCGTTATCTGCCGGACAAGGCCATCGACGTCATTGACGAGGCCGGCGCTTCTTTTCAATTGCAGGCCAAGGCAAAGCGTCGAACCACGGTCACCGTCGCCGATGTGGAGCGCATCGTCGCCAGGATTGCGCGCATTCCTGCGAAAAAGGCGAATATCTCCGAAAGACAGCAACTGGCGTTCCTGGAGCAAAATCTCAAGAGCCGCATCTTTGGGCAGGACCAGGCCATTACCGCGCTGGTCACCGCCATTAAACGCTCGCGCGCCGGACTCGGTCGACCGGACAAGCCCATCGGCAATTTTGTCTTCGCCGGCCCCACGGGCGTCGGCAAAACCGAGGTCTCCAAGCAGCTGGCCAAATTGCTGGGCGTGCACTTTGAACGCTATGATATGAGCGAGTACATGGAAAAGCACGCCGTGGCGCGGCTCATCGGCGCGCCCCCGGGATATGTCGGTTTTGAACAAGGCGGCATGCTCACCGACGCCATACGCAAGCATCCCTACAGCGTGCTGCTTCTCGATGAAATCGAAAAGGCGCACGAAGACCTGTTCAACATTCTGTTGCAGGTGATGGATCACGGCACACTCACCGACAACGCCGGGCGCAAGGCGGACTTTCGCAATGTGGTGCTGATCATGACCTCCAACGCCGGGGCGCGGGAAATGAGCGCCCGCGCCATCGGTTTTGGCGAGCAGGAGGGAAGCAAGAGCGACAAAGCCATCGAGCGCCAGTTCAGCCCGGAATTTCGCAACCGCCTGGATGCGATCATCCATTTCAACCATCTCGATCTCGGCATTGTCGAAAAGATTGTGCAAAAGTTCATCCTCGAGTTGGAGGTCCAGTTGGCCGAGAAAAAGGTGAGCATAAAGCTGTCGCCTGAAGCGACGCGCTGGCTGGCGGAAAAGGGCTATGACCCGGTGTACGGCGCCCGACCGCTGGACCGCGTCATTCAGGAAAACGTCAAAACCGTGCTCGCCGATGAAATTCTCTTCGGCCATTTGCAAAAGGGCGGCGTCGTCGAGATCGGGCTGGACGGGGATCGGCTGCGGTTTAGCTATTCCTAGCCCATGCCGTTTACGACTAGATTCAAAGAGCAATTTCCCATAGAACAGGACGTTTCACCGCACCACTCCCTGGGGACGCCATAGCAGAATGAACGCAATCCGCAAAACCTTAAACTCCTGCCTGGCCCTGTTCCTGGTTGTCGCCATTTCTCCCGGGCCGGCGCAGGACAAGGCGCCTGTTTCCGTGCAAACCCGCATCCTCGCCGCGGATGCACAAAAGTTGCTGCTTGAACTTCGCTTCCCCGAGCCCTCGTTTGTTAAAAGCCAAGATGAATCGGGCGCCGACTATGCGGCGATGATTCCCGGCTGCTATATGAGCGCAAAACCGGGAGCGCCGGCCTTGCCGTTTTTCAGCGTTCCCCTTGCCTTGCCGGCAAATGTGCAACCCTCTGTAAGAATATTGAGCATTCGGGAAGAAGAAAGCCAATGTCCTCCTGTCGCCCCGGCGCCTGCCGTTTACCGGACAGAGGTTCAAAACGCACGGAATCATCAGAATCGTCGCTTGCACTATGTTTATGAAAAGGATGCGGCCGTCTACCGGGCGAACGCCTTTTACCCGTCATCTCGCATCACTGTGGGCCGCGTCAACCGCCTCAGGGGCGTCCCTGTTTTGCCGCTCAAGTTTTATCCCCTGCAATACAATCCCGTCGCCGGAAAAATATCCTATGCATCGCAGGCTGTTTTGCAGATCGATTTTCCGACGCCGCAGGCGCAAAACGAAACCGTGGGCGCTTTAGCCGTTTTTGATAAAGTATTGCGACGCACGCTTTTGAACTATGAGCAGTTGCAGGCATGGCGAACAGTGTCAAAAAAAGCCATCGGCAAGGCGCCGGATTACTTTTTAAACGAGGCCAATGAATGGCTCAAAATATTTGTACAACAGCCGGGCATTTATCGAATCGGCAGGGAGGACCTGCTGGCGGCGGGTTTGAACGTGGACGGCATCGATCCGCGCAAATTGCGCCTGTTCCAAAACGGCGAGGAAGTCGCCATTCGCGTCATCGGCGAACAGGATGGTCAATTTGACGACGAGGACGCCATCGAGTTTTACGGCTGGAGGTTCAAGAATTATTACACCGCGACCAACGTTTACTGGCTGGGAGTGTCGGATCAGTTGGGCAAACGCATGGATGAAAAAGAGAGCGCGCCGCTGCCCGGTCTGCCGCAAATCCGGCAGAGCAGGAGGCGGTTGCACATCGAGGCCGATAATTTCCGGCGCGCCGACTTTCCCGGCAACACCGATAACGAACGTTGGTTTATGCAGCGGCTGTATGCACCGGCGACCGTCGAGTACGCGATGGACCTGCCTGCCGTCGTCGCCGGTGACGGCGAGTGCACCATTGTACTGCGCATGCAGGGCATTACCAGCAACGCGGCGAACCCGGATCATCACACGGCCATTTCCATAAACGGGGTGAATGTTTTCGATAAAATGTGGGAGGGCCGAACCTCGCTGCTGGATTCGGCGGTGTTTGCGCAAGCTCTGCTGCACGAGGGGGAGAATTCACTGCACATTTCCGCCCCGGGCGGCGCCAATGTGCTTTTGGATTGGCAGGCGCTCGACTATTTCGAAATCGATTATCTGCAGCGCAACGCGGCCGTCAACGACAGTCTGTTCATGCGCGTTCGGATCGACAGTGCGGCCAACATTCGCGTCGTTGGGCTTGGCGATGCACCTGTGGATATTTTCGACGTTTCTGAAAAATATGAAACGCGCATTATAAAAAATGCCCTGCGCGACAATGGGATTTTGCAGTTTTCCACCAGACAGCCGGGCGATAAAGCGTTTTTGGTTGTCGCGGACATACACAAGAAAACCCCAGCCATGATGAAATACATTCCGACAGGGTTGCGCAGCGCCGGAAATCGCGCGGATTATCTCATCATCACCGTCGACGATTTCATCTCCACGGCAACGCCGCTGGCGCAATTTCGCGAGACGCAGGATCTGTCGACGAAAATTATTGACGTCGCCGACATCTATGACGAGTTTGGCTATGGCTTTTACGGCGACCGGCCGATAAGAGATTTCCTCAAATATGCTTACACGCACTGGGCCAAACCGGCGCCGACTTTTGTCCTGCTCATCGGCGATGCATCGTGGAATCCACGGCGGCTGTCTCCCGAGGATGTGAAATATGGCGGCGGAGAGCGTTCGGATTTTGTACCGACGCGCCTGTTTGAAGCGTCGGTCGAACACTTTGAAGCGGCGTCGGACAACTGGTTCGGCTGCATCGACGGGGAGGATGATATGCTGCCGGACTTTCTCATCGGCAGGCTGCCGGTTCGTTCCGTGCAGCAGCTTTCCTCGGTCATTGAAAAAATATTAAAATATGAAACCGAGTATAATGGTGGAAACTGGAGTCGGACGGCGGCTTTTGTCGCCGATGCCGGCGAGGGCGGCGCGCTCGCTTTCGAGGACAGCTCGGACGCCTTGATCCGGAATTACATTCCCGGTAATTTTGACGCCAAGCGCTTGTACGTTTCCGATCTCGGTATGCCGGAAACCAGGGATGAAATCATGAATGCTTTTGCAGGAGGAGCGCTGACCATGAACTATTTCGGCCACGGCTCCGTGGGCAACTGGTCGGCGCAAAGCATCTTTGTCCGCGAGGATGTCCCCCTGTTACAAGAAAATATTTACCTGCCCTTTGTTTTTACCATGAGCTGCATAAACGGCTATTTTATCGAACCCAATGATGATTACAGCGCCCTGGCAGAAGCGTTGCTCGAGGCGCCCGGCAAAGGGGCGGTCGCCGTCTTTTCAGGATCGGGAGAGGCCTATCCCTCACCGCTGCAGCCGCTGGCGCGTACGCTCTATTCATCGTTGTATGATGATTTTGAACGCGTCATTGGCGCCATTACTCTGAACGGACTTTTCGACATGTACGCCGCTTTTTCGGCCAATGCGGATCATGTGCGTTTTTACATTCTTTTTGGCGATCCGGCTTTGAACCTGCATTACTATTACGAAGAGGATGCGCCCGTTTACGCCGGTTTCCAGGGTCGCGTCACCATCAACAGCGCCCCCCCGGACGGCGAGGGCGAGGTGCTGGCTTTTATCGACGGCATTAACATGAACCGGTCCTTGACCGACGCAGCCGGGCGATTCGGTCCGCTTTACATTCCACGGGACAACCCCGACACGCCGGTAAAGGACGGCGGCGCGCCCGGCGACAGCGTCGATTTTAAATTTATTCAAAACGGCGATACGCTGGCGCTGCTGCCTTCTGCCCCCTGGCTAAAGAGGCAGACCCAGAATCTGCACCTCGACGTCTCCATGACCGCCGTCGCCGAACTCGATGTGCAGTTTTACGTCGACGACAATAAAGTGGGCGAGGCGTTCGTCGACGGCGATGCCATTGCCCGGCAATCGACGATCTATGCCGCCGTCGACATGCCGGCGAACCGGATGACCGACTATGAACTTGCGCTGTATCTGAACGATAAATTTGTGGATCCGCTGGAATATGAGATTTCACCATCGGGGCGAGAAAGCGGACGCCTGACAATCGCTTATGCAATCGAGGATCTGACCGACGGCGAATATCGGCTGTCGCTGAAGATAAAATCGCCCGCAGGGGCCGCGTCCCTGCGCAAGGGGCTCCGCTTTGCCATTCACTCCGATCTTGTCCTGGAGCAGGTCGTCAACTTTCCGAATCCTTTTTCCGACGAAACATCCTTTACTTTTATCATGCTCAACGATCGCCCGGCTTTTATAAAGATCAAAATATATACGGTCGCCGGGCGATTAATCCGGGTGCTCGACAACCGCACCGCCGACGTCGGCTATAACGAAATTGACTGGGACGGCAGGGACGCTTACGGCGACAAACTGGCAAACGGTCTCTATTTTTACAAGATCATCGCCAATGACGGCGAAGAAACGACATCGGTCGTCGAGCGCCTGGTCGTAATGCAATAGTCTCCCGCGCGTTATGCCCAAGGCGATGTTCTCTTCCTGACGATCGTTTGATTCGGGCCCGGATTCCGAAAGGGGTTAAAAGACTTGACATGAATGCGCACTGTTTGTAACTTCAAAGGCGGAGCGCACGGGAAAGACCAAAAATGCCTCACACCTTGCGCCGGCGACACGGGCGGCAAGACGAACAAATAACCCGGCATTAATCAAACGAGAGGAGAGGGAGAATGAAATCACAAAAAATTGTTGCTGTAGCGTCAATTTTTGTTTTGGCGTTCATTTTCGCGACTTTTCGGTTGTACGCGGATAATTTATCCGTGCGAATAACCTCCCCGCAAAACAAAGCCAGGTTGCAGCCTTGTACGGACATTGTGGTGACGGCAGAGGCCACAGTGGTGAACGGCGAGATTGACAGGGTCTACTTTTTTCGCACCGCCGGCGGCATAGGATCGGACAAGACCGAACCATACGAAGCGACATGGAAAAACGCCGATTACGGCATCTATAAAGTTTGGGCCAAAGTTAAAGACAAAAACAGGAACGTAGCCTATTCGGATACGATAATCGTCTACGTCGGCAATGTACGCGACGGCAATTTATTGTTGAACGGCGAATTCTCCTGCTCCAAAAGGCCGTGGCGGCTCGGTTTGTACGAAGGCGGGCAGGCCACTTTTGATATCGTTTCGGATGCACAACTGTCCGATGACACAACGGCCGCCTTGATTGAAATTCAGGACCTTGGCTCCGTCGACTGGAGCGTGCAATTGATTCAGGTCTTTCCCATCACAAAAGGGCATACCTATGAGATCAGCTTTTTAGCCGATGTCTTTGACGAGAAGAAAATTCGCGTCGCGCTTCAGCAAAACACGGCGCCTTATGAGCAGTACTGGTCCGAAGAAATTACCGTTTCCGAATTTAACCTGTTCGGCCCGTATGAATTTGTGTGCACCAAGGATGACCCTTCCGCCAATTTCAAATTTATTCTCTCTATGGATGACAAATTAATATACCAGGACGCCATCGAGGTGGTCGATCTCAACTGGTCGTCCGTGGAATCGAGGGAGGCGGCCGTCGCCGACGACTATCGGCTTTATCAAAATTATCCCAATCCTTTCAATCCCGAAACAACCATAAAGTATGAAATCGCAAAAGC
>JAJRST010000016.1 GCA_024278645.1 bacterium
AGCGTGCGAAAGCTGTTCATTAATGCTTTTACATCAATTTTGCCGTAAAGATAGAATGCGGATGGGATATTGTTTTGCGAAGCGCCGGGCCGCATCTGTTCCAGGAACCAGAATCCCTCCTGGCCAAAAGAAAGCGGCAAAATCGACGGATCGGGCCGGGGTGCAATGTGCACGGGTTTGGCGCCGGACGCGCCGGCCAGCTTTCTGCGCAGCAATTCCTGTCTCTCGGGAGAAAGCGTCGCAATTTTCTTCTTGAAACTTTTCATAGATTGTTTGACCCCTCTACCCAGGTTCAATCCGTGACCTGTGAATAGTTGACAATTGCGTTTGAAAAGCAACACCACTGAAAGTCTAAAACACGTTGGCTATATCCCCATGCCGGACATGGAACGGTGCAAGAACATTGGGGCCCTATAAATACAGCATTAAAATTAATCCAACTCGGCTAATAAATCTTCCAATTCGTCATCGTCCACAATATTTTGGCTAATACCAGATGAAAATACAATATTGTCCTTTACAGTTCGGCAATGCTCAATTATAGCGCTCAAATGATTCATATACTTGTCAGCGAACAATTCTATGGTTTCCCGTTTGTGCACGTTTTCGCTGAAAATAAAACTCATTTGCAGCTTTTCATCCATGATCTTGCCGCTGATAAAAAGTTGATGCGGTCGAATCGCGTCCGGGTCTCTTTCATTTCCGCTTTCCTCGTCAGCCACCTGAAAACGGGCATCCCGGACCGCTTGATTGAACTGGCCCAGGTAGTTGAAGGCAATCCGCGGCGGCGGCATCGCCGCCAACTTTTCCCCGGCTTTGCTCTCGGGCGCCAGGTATTTTAAAACACCGAAATCGACGCCGCTTCGAGGAATGGCCTCCAGGCGACTTTTGACGGCTTTGATTTCATCATCGAGGGACTGCTGCCCGGACACGTCAAGCAAAACAGGATAGAGCGTTGTGAACCAGCCGACGGTGCGCGATATGTTCGCGTCCTCGACAATCGATTCGCGGCCATGTCCCTCGAGATCGATGAGAACCGTTTTTTCGCCGCTCCACTCGGCATACGCGTTAATCAACGCCGTCAATAAAATGTCGTTGATGCGCGTCCGGTAGGCTGAATTCACCTCGTGCAGCAGCGAGAAGGTCTCGGACTCGCTCAGGCTGACGGAAACGATTTTCGACGAGGCTTCGGTGTTCGGACCATTGTCAAAATCGACAGGAATGGCGACATTGTCCCCCACCCCGTTCCAGGCCTCCGCCGCCGCCAACGCCTGCCCGGACGTAGTGTAATCATAAAGTTTTTCCGCCCAGTGTTTAAACGAAGTCGTCTTTGCCGGAAGCTCCGGCGCGGCGCCGCGAGCCAGGGCGTCATAAACGGCGCCGATATCTTCCAGAAGAATGCGCCAGGACAGACCGTCAATGGCGACGTGATGGATGACGATGAACAAACGGTTCGAATTCGCGCCCATGCGGTAGTAGATCATTTTAAAAATCGGGCCTGAAGAGATGTCGAGACTCTTTTGCTGCTCCTGCAGGCTTTTGCGAAATGCTTTCCGAGATTCCGCTTCGGTCATGGAAGAAAAATCGATCACCTCAAACGACGCCGTCTCATCAAGAGCGCCAATCCGTTGCTCCCAGCCCTCTTTTGACGGTTGAAAGCGCAGCCGCAACGCATCATGATGCTCGAGGATTTTTGCCGTGACTTTATTGAGAATCTCGGGATCAAGTTCTTCATTCACTTTCAGCAGCAGCGATTGGTTCCAGTGATTGCGGTTCGGGATATCTTGTTCAAAAAACCATTTTTGTATCGGCGTCAGCGGCACATCGCCGGTGACCAGGCCCTGTTCGGCATGAATTTTAGGCGCTTTGGCCGCATTGGCGGCCAGATGGCGAATCGTAGGCGACTCGAATATCTGTTTTGGCGTCAGCCGGACGCCTTTTTGCTGCGCCCGCGCAATCACCTGAATGCTGAGAATGGAATCGCCGCCCAGTTCAAAAAAGTTGTCGTCAATGCCCACGCTGTCCACGCCCAGCACCGTTTGCCAGATTTCGGTCAGGCTTTTTTCAGCTTCCGTCTGCGCCTCGTTGTACTCGCTTGCGATGTCCTTTCTTGTCAACTGTGGCTTTGGCAACGCCTTGCGATCCAGTTTGCCGTTCGGCGTAAACGGAAACTTTTCCAGGGCGACAAAGTAGGATGGAATCATATATTCCGGCAACATCGGCTTTAGGAAATTGCGCAGTTCGGGCGCGGTCGGCGGCTCTTCGCCGTCAGCAATAAAATAGGCGACCAGGCGCTTGTCGCCGGACGCATCCTCGCGCACTACAACCACGGATTCTTTAATCTTGTCATGGGCATTGAGATTGGCCTCGATTTCGCCCAACTCCATGCGATAGCCGCGCAGCTTGACCTGGTGATCAAGGCGACCGATATATTCGATGACGCCGTCCGGCAGAAAGCGTCCCAAGTCGCCGGTGCGATAGAGGCGTTCGCCGGAACTTTTAAAGGGATTGGGAACGAACCTTTCCGCCGTCAAATCGGCCCTGTTCAGGTAGCCGCGCGACACCCCCTCTCCGGCGATGCAAATCTCGCCAATGACGCCGATGGGCACGGGCTGCCGATAGCGGTCGAGAATATATACCTCCGCATTGGCGAGAGGTCTGCCAATGTTCGGCTTTTCCTGCCCCTGGGTCACCGGAGAGCACGTGGCATCGACGGTGCATTCGGTCGGCCCGTACATATTGAAGACCTTACTGACCTGCTGCCGTTGCAGAGTTTTCCACATTGTTTCATCGATGGCTTCGCCGCCGGGCAACAGCGCCTGCGGCGCCCATTCGCCGTCCTCGAACAAACCGGCCTCGATGAGCAGCTTGAGCTGCGACGGCACGCAGTCCAGGACGTCGATCCTTTCCCTTTTGATAAACTCGAGCAATGCGGCGCCGTCCGTCCGCACATCCGCGGGGATGATGCATAATTCATGTCCCCGCAACAGGGTGACCAACTGCTGGACGGAAGCGTCGAAAAGAAGCGGCGCGTTCAGACTTGTTCTTAAAGGCCGCTGTTGCAAATGATGATAAATTTGCGCTTCAAGACCAAGCAAAAGATTGTAAGCGGAGTGGTGTGAAATCATCACGCCCTTGGGCCGGCCGGTTGAACCGGAGGTGTAGATGACATAAGCAAGAGCCTCCGATGGCGTGACATTTTCCGGGTTTTCCCTGCTGTATTCGCCCAGGCTCGGCCAGTCGGCATCCATGAGAAATATCTGTTGCTCTCCGGCGGGTAATTTGTCAACGACATCCTGCTGGGTGACAAGATAAGCGAGTCCGGCATCCCGGATGATGTAATCGAGGCGCTCCGGCGGGTAATCCGGGTCCAGGGGCAGGTAGGCGCCTCCCGCTTTCCATACCGCCAATATGGCGACGATGGCCCGGACGGAGCGTTCGAGGCTGACGCCGACCAGCACATCAGGCCCAACGCCCGATATGCGCAGATGATGCGCCAGTTGATTGGCTTGTTCGTTCAGTTGGTGATAGGAGAGCCGCGCTTTTCCATCCGAAACAGCGGCGGC
>JAJRST010000269.1 GCA_024278645.1 bacterium
CGGATTACATGACCATCGCGCCAAAATACCAGGCGCTTTTGGATGCCAACAGCGAGTTCCCGACAGATGTCAAAAGCGAAAATGCACGCCCGGAGGGATATCGTCTGCGCAATTATCCCAATCCTTTCAATGCGGAGACGACAATCACTTTTTCTCTGCCAAGCGCCGGCCCCGTCACGCTGACGGTCTACAACCTGGTCGGGCGGCAAAAAAGAGTGCTGTTGCATGGCACACAGCCCGCCGGGCGACATGAGATCATCTTCCGGGCGGACGATTTGCCCTCCGGCATGTATTTGTACAATCTCACTCTCGCGGACCGCAGTATAACCGGAAAATGTCTGCTGCTGAAATAGCGAAATAATCTCAACGCTCAAAATCGCAGGCATCCCGCGAATTTTTGATTAAGGCGAAACGGAACCGCAATTGTGCGAATGACGCAAAAGAGATAGGCGGTTTTGCCGATTCCAAGTTTGCCGAAGACAACTTGAAAAGCGTCATCCCCGATCCTGCCGATGTTGCCGAATCGTTCCGACAAATCGGCGATCAGAGTTGGAAAAACGTCGCGCCATAAAGATGCGGACATCTAAATAAATATGACAAACTCATTCACACGGAGCCTTGAAATGAAAAACATAATGCTGTTCATCTGTTTACTGACCGGAGTTTTGACCGCGCAAACGCTGCGCGTCAGCGACGACGGCCGCCGCCTGGTCAAAGAGGACGGTTCGGCGTTCATCTATCTCGCCGACACGGCCTGGGAGCTGTTTCATCGCTGCAACCGCGAGGAGGCGGAGCTGTACTTGCGGGACCGCCGCGACAAGGGCTTCACCGTCATTCAGGCGGTGATCCTCGCCGAACTGGACGGCCTGAACACGCCCAATCCCTACGGCGAGCGGCCATTGATCGACAATGATCCTTTAAAACCCAACGAGAAATATTTTGAGCACGTGGACTGGATTCTCCGCAAAGCGCAGGAACTCGATTTGGTGATCGCCGCGCTGCCCACCTGGGGCGACAAGTGGAATTTACGCTGGGGCGTGGGCCCGGTAATTTTCGATGCGTCGGAAAAGGCGGAACAGTACGGCGAGTGGCTCGGTCGCCGTTACAAAGAACAAGCGAACATCATCTGGGTCCTCGGCGGCGATCGCATCCCGGAAAAACCGCTTCACCTGGAGATCATTCGCGCCATGGCGCGCGGTCTGCGTCAAGGCGACGGCGGCCGGCACCTGATGACCTTCCATCCCATGGGCAGCAAGTCGTCGTCCGAATGGTTTCACCACGACGACTGGCTGGACTTTAACATGATGCAGACGGGTCATTGGCAGCGGCACAAGCATGTTTACAAAATGATCGAGCACGACTATCGCCTGCAACCGATCAAGCCCTGTCTGGACGGCGAGCCGCAATACGAGGACATCCAGGTTCGTCTTTCGCCGGACAACGAACGCTTCACCGCCTATGATGCGCGCGAAGCCGCCTGGTGGGCCATGCTCGCCGGCGCCTGCGGCCACACTTATGGCAACGGCAACATCTGGCAAATGTACAAGCCGGGACGCGAACCGGTGCTGGGCGCGCGTTTGCCCTGGGACCAGGCCATTGACCAGCCCGGGGCGCGGCAGATGGGTTTTATGCGCCAGGTGTTCGAGTCGCGGCCGTTTCTTGACCTCGTTCCCGACCAACAGGTGTTGTCGGATTATTTCGGTCAAGATTACGACCGCATCCGGGCCGCCAGGGACAAAAGCGGCTCCTGGCTCATCGTTTACCTGCCACAAGGGCAGGCCACGCGCATCCGGGTGCAAAAGCTCGAGGCCGACACGGTGAGCGGCTGGTGGTTCAATCCGCGCGAGGGGACGAGTCAGCGCATCGAGCCGTTCGCCAATCCCAAAACGGATTGGGCTGTGATGCCGCCGAGCAGCGGGCCGCGCACCGACTGGGTGCTGATTCTGGATGATGCGACAAAGGAATGGCCCGATCCGGCCGATTTTCAATGGTAAAAGGAGTGTTGACCTCAACGGACGGCGTGTCGGAACGGGAATCGAAAAGCGACTCCATTCTTTTATCCGAAATATGGAGCAAACGAATTCAACGCAGCTTCAAGGAGAGGCCGCTGAATCCCGTTCCACAAGTTCCAGCTTGAGAAACTTGTGCACCGGCGCTTTTTGCTTTCCTTCAATAATGTCAATGATACTCTGGGCGGCAGACTCTCCCAGTTCGACGAGCGGCTGGCGAATGGTCGTCAACGCCGGTTTGATGTACGAGGCGATCTCCACATCGTCAAAGCCGATGATGGAAATGTCTTTGGGAACGGACAGCCCTTCGGCGCGGATTCGCTGCATGGCCCCGATGGCCATGTAATCGTCCGAAGCGAGGATCGCCGTGGGACGATCCTTCTCCTGAAAAAGCTTGCCGGTCTCTTCGTAGGCCCTGTCTTTATTGAAATCGCCGTAAAGCACCCAATCGTCGCGATGCTCGAGGGCTTGCTTTTCCAGGGCGGCGCGGTAACCCTTTAGCCTGTCGCGACTGTTGGTTTCGTCCATGCTGCCGGCCAAAAAGGCAATTTTGCGATGACCGTGCCTGAAAAGATAGTCCATGGCCGCTTCAACGCCTTTGATGTTCTCGGTATCGACAAAATTATAATTCTTTTTATATGTTTTATGATTCACCAGCACAAAGGGAACCTCATGCTCGGCCAGCACCTGGATGCGAGGGTCGTCGATTTTTGATCTCAGGATAATCAAGCCGTCGGGAATGTGACTGCGGACAATGTCGTAATAAGCGGCGATTCGGTTGTCTTGCTTTTCCACCGGAAAGAACATCACCCGATAGTTTTTCGCCGCAGCGGCGTCCGTGATGCCGCTGCTGATTTTACCGATATAATTGTCAAAAAAAACCTGCTTGACTCGGTTGATGACGACGCCGATCATCATGGATTTTTTGCTGGACAAACTGCGGGCGAACAGGTTCGGCTTGTAGTCCAGTTCCTCGATGACGCGTTCGACGCGCTCTCGCGTCTCTTTTTTAACCTGCCCGGCGCCGTTGATGACGCGAGACACCGTCATGGCGGAGACGTTGGCTTTTTTGGCAATGTCCAGGATCGTAATTTTCATAGCATCGATCTATGCAACAGGAAAATGATAAAAACTCGCAGAGCCGCGTTGTCGCAAAAAGGCGGCGCCATTTTACAGCTTTTTTACAATCCCGCGGCTCTACGATGTGTTTTTGCGGCTCGGGTCTAGTTGATAATTTAACAATTTTATCCTATTTGACCAATGTCATTTTTTTCATGGCGACAAAATCGCCGGCTGTAATTTTATAAAGATAAACGCCGGAGACCAATGAAGCGCCGTCGAAACGCGCCTGATGCCAACCCGCCGCCTGGATTTCATTGACCAGGGTCTCCATTCTTTCGCCGGCAATGTTGAAAATATCGAGTCTGACCTTTTGCCGCGACGGCAGATAGTAATCGATGGTGGTGACCGGATTGAACGGATTCGGGTAGTTTTGCCTCAGGTTATAGCTGTCGACGCTTTGCGTCGGTCGGGTTTTCACCGCCGTCGGCGGCGGGACGCTGCCCAACACCATGTTGTCGAAATAGACGACGCCGGAATCGGCGATCGTGCCGTCGGTGTCCACAAGGCTCGTGCCCCAGGTGCCCCATTCCAGGTACCAGCCGCGAACATAATCCGGGTCGAAATAGCCGTCATACACATCGCCCTGGTGAACAAGACCCTTGGTCGGATCTTCGTTTTCCATCAAGGGGACGCGGATGGCGTGCCAGCCCACGGTATTGTAATAGACAGCATAGTCGTCATAGCGCCACAGCTCCGCTTTGGTGGTGTCGGCGTTGTAGGCGAGGTCGTCCGTATTGTCGCGAAACACGATGGAAAAGGCGATGCTGTCGGCATAGGGCGACACGCCCGGTTTTTCGATGTAATACCAGATGGTCAGCGTGTCATAGCCGACCATGTCGATGAGGTCGCCCGGGCTGCAATAATAGGCAAAGCTGACGCCGCCGCCATAGTCCACTACATCGAGCTTCCACTCGACTTTTAGCGCCGCCGCGCCTTCATGCCCGACCAATGTCGAGTCATACGTTCTGATGGCATAGCCGTCGCCGGACCACCATTCGTCCTCCCAGTTGGTGATGGCGCCGTCAAAGGGCTCCACCATTTCCTGGCCGAAACAAAAAATCGGAATTAAAAAGAGAAACAAGAAAAATCGCATGGCTGCCTCCTGTTGTTTGTTATTATTTGACCAACAATAGTTTTGTTGTTTGACGAAAGAGGTCGCTTGTCATGGTGCAGCAATAAACGCCGCTGGGCAGATCGTCGCCGTCAAAGCGCACGATATGGGAGCCGGCTGGCCGGGCGCCGCTGGCCAGCGTCGCAATGCGCCTGCCGGAGACGTCGTAGATGCTCAAATCGATGTCGCTGTCTTTTGCCAGATCGTAGCGAATGGTCGTGGTGGGGTTGAATGGGTTCGGCGCGTTCTGGTATAGTTTGAATGTCCCGTGCAGGGATGCCTTTTTGCCGCTTTTTAATTCGGATGTGGAGATGACGTTGTTGAATTTCCTTTCCACGCAGCCCGTTTTGGACAGGGAAACAAAATAAACCGAGTTTGCATCCGTAAAGATGCCGTCCGTCCCCATGTAACGCCAGGAGTAGTCGTCGGCAATCTCGTTGTTCAGGGAGATGGTCGAATCGGTTAGCGACAGCACATAAAGTCCGTTCGGACGTTTGGGGTATACGACAAACGCAGCGTCGTCCGCCGTTTTTATCGCCGGCTGCGCCTCGCGGATGAGCGCCGGCAGATTTTTGTTTTTCGCCGTCACCCGGCCGGTGTTGTCAATGAGAAAGGCGAAACCGCCGCCGTTTTTGTAGGCGCCGGCCACCAGAAAACGGTCGATTGAAGCGATGTAC
>JAJRST010000270.1 GCA_024278645.1 bacterium
TAATCCAGCGGATTGGCGTAGGTGATCGTCGTCATGCCGGTGGTCAGTGGCAGCCAGAAATTGGCGTTGTAGCCAAACACGTGAAAAAGCGGCAGGATGCTCATAAAGCTGTCCGAGGGTTCGATTCTAAAAGCCTCCACCAGGTCGGCGATGTTCGAACCGAAATTTCGATGCGTCAGTTGCACGCCCTTGGGATCTTTTTCGCTGCCGCTGGTAAAAAGAATGACGGCATTGTCGTCGAGGTCCGTTCGCGGAAGCGACTTGATGATCATCGACGCCGGCAGCTTTGACTTGAGAGCGGCGCCCACCTTATCCAGCGGCGAGATGCTCTCCATAATGTCTTCCAAAAAGACCATGCCGGGGACATGCGGACAGTTGATTTTTTCCACCAGGGCTTTTGACGTTATGATCGTTTTAAAGCCGCACATGTTTTGGCCGTACTCGCAGTTGTCGGCCGCGCCGGTTGAATAGTTGATCATGACCGGCGTCTTGCCTGCCATGAGCACGCCAATCGTCGCCAGCATAGCTCCGGCCGACGTCGGGATCATGACGCCGATGTAATTTTCCTTGTACTTTTTAAATTTCTTTGCCAAAATAAGCGATGCGATCAGGGCGCGGGCGTAAGGGACTTTGCGGTTGGTGGAGCGATCTATGATAGCGAGCTTGTTTGGAAATTTTTTGGCCGTTTTGATAAATTGATAATGTAAAATCATCTCGAGACCCTCTTTTTTATTTAAAAGACAATTATTTTCTGAACTTGTTTCACTATCTTTAATAAAAGCATTCTTTAGCTATCCTGCAAGATAAAAAATGATTCAGCTTCATTTTTTTATTCAAATGAAATGACAGGCAGTTTGTCGTCCACCCCGGCAAAAAACGTATCTTGATCATGCGTCCGACGCTCATTCTTGCTGCACGCGCCAGCTTTTGTCGACGTACCAGTATTTGCCCGTCTTTGAGATTTGAATGACGGCGTCGTCCCGTTCATAAGCCAGGGTCTCGACAACGATCTGCTCATGATCCGGTCCGCCTTCAAGGGCCTCGTAAAGAACACGGCCCCGTATGTTATCATCCAAAGGAATATTTTTCAATGCCAGAATCGTGGCGGTAAAATCGACGCTGCACGCCGGAACTCTGTTTCTAATGCCGGATTTAAAATCGACGCCCCAGGCGATCATCGTATTGCGGATGGTCCACGGACTCATGCTGCCGTGCCCGGCGCCGACGCCGGAGCGCGGGCCGGTCGCTCGGGACGAGTTCGAATAATCCATCCCCGGGTAGCCATACTTGTTTTTCTGCGACGACCAGGGAAAGGTCAAAATAATGTCGGCGCCGCGCCCGCGGCTCGGCTGGTGCAGCAGTTCCAGGGAAAACGTACCGTCGACAAAGCCTTCATACCGTTCGGGCGGTGTCCCCGTCCCGGCTGTGAACAACACGCCGCACCATGCCTGCGTCTTTAGAAAATCAGTGATCTCGGCAATCCTTGCTTTATCCCGATCTTTGACATGAATGAGCACGGACTGACCGCTGCTTGCAAGCACGACATCGTCCGACGACGCCGATTTTTTCAACCCGGCGTCAATGAGCGCCTGCGCCACATTGACGTTGTAATTATAAGTGCCAAAGCCGTGGTCGGAGACAATGAACACATCGGTCGCATCATAAAGCCCCAGCGCCTTTAGTTTTTGCAGAAAAAGCCCAATGTTGCGATCCGAGTTCCTGATGGTCTCCAATGTTTTTGGCGCGCCGATGCCGGCGCCATGTTGCGTGTGATCCGGTTCGGTCAGCCAGCAATAAATGACGTCAGGCTTGATCTCGGTCAGCACATAATCGTTCAAAACGCGGGTGATCCAGTCCACCTTGACGTTGTAATTCGGTTCGCCCTTTAGCGACGGCGCCGCGCCGAACTGTTGCAACACAGCCTGATTGACGGCCTCGGGCCAGGCGAGGATTTCCCCCGGCTCAAAATAGCCGCCGATCAACACGCCCACGCCCTCTCGCGCGCGGTGATTGAGCAGAAAAGCGCTGCCGGTGGAGCCGGAGCCCAGCGCTGCCGGCGTCAGGCCGTTCTCCAGCAGCCGCTGCGCCCAGCTCTTGCAGAAAAGCAACCGCCCGCCGGTGCGCTCATCCAGCATGAGCAGGTTTTTATAGTCGCCCGTGGAAAAGGCTCGATTGGCATCCACCTCGGGCGCGTACATGCTGTTGCCGACAATGCCGTTGACAATGGGGTAGGCGCCCGTGGCCAGGGCCGCGGCGTTCACCCGCGTCACCGTGGGAAAGACGGCGTGGCTGTTTTCGAATCGCACGCCCTCCTCGGCCAATTTGTAAATGTTCGGCGTATTCTCGTGCGAGACGACATCCGGACGCAGGCCGTCGACGATTAACATGATGGTGAGTTTGGCCTCGCTCTTAATGGCGGCGCCGACGAGCGGCGGCAAACATAAGATGAGCGCCACGGCCAGGCATAATCGGGAGATGCGCTTGTTGATCAATTTTATCATAATGGATCCTTTTCGATGACTA
>JAJRST010000271.1 GCA_024278645.1 bacterium
TGAGAATGGGAATGACGTGATCCTGCATGTAGGACTCGTTGCCGTCGGGCCATATTTCGCTGTGACCGGGACGGTGCGTAAAGGCGAATATCCAATCGATGCTGCTGTCGTTTTCTGCATTCTGCAACACCTCATCCAGCCATTGAAGCTGCCGCTCCGTGTGGTGGATGCTGTGCACGGCGATAAACAGCACCCGCCCGTACTGAAAAGCGTAATAGAACTCGCCTTCCGGACCGGCAAAGTCTTCATATTTCATATAGTTATAATAGTGCGGAGAATCATGCTCATGATCGCCGATGCTGACCATTATCGGCACGTTGGCGGAGACCTGCGCCAGGGGGCCGAAATATTCAGGCTTGTATTGATCGAGGGAATAGCCATGCGTCACCACATCGCCCACGTGCAGCATAAGATTCAGGTGTTCTTCAAGCGGGCCGCCATACTTTTCCTCAACTTTTTCCCTTACCGCTGCCACGACCTTGCTGAACTGCGTCGGTACGGTGCGCGTATCGCCAAAGACGGTGAAGCGAATGTGTCCGCTGTTTTTTCCGTACTCCGGCGGCGTTTTAAAGCGATAGATATCCGACTCCATAGTGTCGGTGATCGCCCGGTAATAGTAAAAAGTCTCCGGCTGCAGATCGGTCAGTTTAACCCAGTGCCAGATGTCGCCGTTTTCAAAAACGTGCGACTCGCCGACCACGGTATTGCCCAAGGCCTCGCTCGTACCATACTTGACAATGGATTCCGTGCCGATCAGGTCGTTCCAGCACACGTAGATCGACGTCGGCGTCGGCGTTTGCAAATAGGGATGGATGAGCGTGTCCGGTTCGGCAGGCTCCGGCGGCGGCGGTTCATGGTAGCCGCCAAGCGCCTGCATCTCGCTGTCGCTCAGGGCGCGGGAAAAGAATTTCACATCGGCGACGTCGATCACATTGTCTTCCTGGTTTTCATCGGCAAAAAGCAGCACGGTCGTATCCAGGGAAACCGTCCGTCCACCGATCCGGGGTTGCCGGTCAATTCTTTTTTACCGTCGATGTAATAATCGTAGCGATAGCCGTTTTTTACGGCGACGCCAATGCGATACCATTCGGCAGCTTTGAAAATATTTGAAGTATAGCCGGTTTGCCCTACGCCCATGGCGCCGCTGGGGTTGATGAACCACTCGCCGTCGTCGTTGTTGGCCGGATTGGACTGGTACATGCAGTACCATTGCCCAAGCTTTGGAATCTTTACGTCGAGCACCATGCTGAACTCGTTGACACGGCCGCCGGACGGCGCC
The DNA here is from genome assembly GCA_024278645.1 of bacterium. GTDB lineage: Bacteria > Zhuqueibacterota > Zhuqueibacteria > Residuimicrobiales > Krinioviventaceae > JAJRST01. The sequence goes on from JAJRST010000271.1 coordinate 1,280, forward strand.
AGTCCGTGCGGCAAAATGTAATAGCTGCCGACGCCGATCCGCACGGCGCCGTCGTTTTCTTTCGGCCCGTCGACCGCCTGGTGCGAGCCGTGCAAAATGAGGTCATTGCCCTTGTCCGACTTTGTCAGAGAGCCGGGATCGTCAAAAGTCCAGTGACCGACAAGCCCATCTTGCGCCGGAAGGACGACGGTGAGAATCAACATCATGAATAAAAAAAGCGCCTTTTTCATATTCATCTCCATATTTTCAAAACACTTTCAGGTTTTCTACTTTCGTCTAGGCGCCTTGATTTTTTCAATCACATTGCCGTCGATGTCGATGGCTGTTAGAGTCGCCTCTTCCGGTCCGACTTTAATGGCGACATAGTGTTCGACTTTGGCGAATTTCACGGGTTCCGGCTGCAACGCGTCCGTGTCGTAGAGCGGCGCACCTCCTCCGGCAGTGGTGACATAGTGCGTGCCGCCATTGAAAGCGTGGTGATAATGATGATCATGGCCGTTGATAAAAAACTGCACGTTATGGCGCTCAAAAATATCGCCCCAGAACTCGCGTCGCATTTTTGCGCCTTCGACGCGGCTTTTTTTAATGCTGAACAACGGCTTGTGCATAAAGACGAAAATATAACCGGCGTCATTGTACAGGTTCAGCGTATTTTCCAGCCACTCTTTTTCCTTTATGAAATAGTCGACGTTTTGATTGTTCCAAAAGATATCTCTGTTTTCCTTTTTAATAAAAGGCGGCGTAGTGTACTGCCGTCCTTCGCCGTCGAGAACGATGAACAAGGCGTCGCCAACGGTAAAGGAATAATAACGCTCGTCGCCGGGCAGGTCGAAAAAGTTGTAATAATTTTTCGAGTCTTTTTCATGGTTGCCGAGCACGGAAAAGTAGGGCGTGCTTTTCATCAACTCGTGGTTGATCCTGAAAAAGTGCCGCCAGTCCAGAATGTCGTCGCCGTTGCCGACGAGGTCGCCGGTATTGACGACAAACAGCTGTTTTTCATCGATAATCTTGTTGACAATCTTTTGGTGCACATCGTGACGCGAGCGCGTGTCGCCGAGGACGACGAACTTGAAGGGCTCGATGCCCTTTGGAAAAGTGGTAAAGCTGCCCTTGCCCTCGTCGGAGCCGTCGCCGAGAACGTCATACTGGTAGGTCGTGTTCGGCTGCAGTCGCGTCAGGCGAATTTCGTGCTGCTCATATTTGGGCAGCGACATCGTCTGGCCGTCGGGCGAAACAACCTTGACCGACCCCTCCAGCGTCGACCAGGACAGCGTCACGCTTCCGTAGGACATGTTCTGTACATAAGGGCCGATGGCGATTTTTTTCTGCTGGCCCAAGGTAAGCGTCGCCGAAAATAGTAAAAGTAATGGGATGAGTTTCATGATTTTCATGTTTTTCACTGGCTTTTCTCCTGAATTTATCCGTGTCAATGACTATTTATTCTATTCGCTGTGAAACAAAAGCATTTCCGGGATTGCACTCTTTACAAAATCGGGACCGCTCCAGAAAAAGGCCAGCGACTTGCCGCCGCCCATCTGAAAATATTTAATTTATATTTTGTGCATCCCTGAGCGCAATGAAACGGCGCGCGATACTTCCAGATCGCCATGACCGCCGTCGTTATCGATGAACTTTTCATCGTTCAAATACAGCA
>JAJRST010000272.1 GCA_024278645.1 bacterium
ATAGTTGAAAAGCTCACGATCCGCAAAAGGAAGAGCATCTAATTCAGCATAAAAAGGCGACACATGGTTTTTAACGATCTTTCCATTAACTTTGCGAACCAGATTGCTAATGTTGTCCATATTCATACCATTGACAACATCTGTCAGCGCTTGCTCGCCCTCGCCAACACAGAGACAATCAAAATAATCAACTACATCTTCCGAGGCGACGGTCGGATGCACGCCGCCGGCGATGGAAAATATTTTATATTTTTCCAGGTACCTGGAGTAGGACTTGGCCAGCGGTTCGTAATCCGAGGTAAAGGAATAGGCCAAAATATCCGGCTTGAACCAAGCAATAGTTCTATCAATTTCTTTTGGATTGAATTTTGACGACTGATACAGGGCTGTCGCGTGCCCTTCTCTTTTCAATTTCGCAGAAAGGATTGCAATGCCATGATGAAAATCAATAAAAGTATACTTATCTGAAGCTGTCGGGAAGATAAATAAAATGTTCATACAACATCCTTTCGAGAATTTAAAAGAGGGTGCGCCCGAGTCCGAATGACCATGGGAGCTTAATTTGCATGTCGCTCACCGGTATCACGCCGAATCAATATATCAGCAAAGCCGCTGAATTGCGGTGAATCCCAAAAATCTATTTCATAATTCATGTGCAAAACTCAACAGGAGGCATAAAAATAGTTTTGCAGAGGCAGTTGCGACCAAGACCGGACAGGGAACAACTGCGATTGCGCCCATGACTTTGCACATCTCTGAAATTAATAAAGCAGGACAAATTCGATTGCGCGTGACCGCACAGTTTATTATCTTGACAGGAATTGTCAAAGAAGCAAAGGCTGATGAATAAAATCTTGCCCGTAAACATCCCGTGCCTGCTGTTCTAAATGAAGAACTCTATGCGGTTGAAACAGACCGACCGTAAGCGCCGACTTTTCGCCGCTTAATAACGCCGTGGAAGCAAAGCCGAATCCGGGGCAAGCTGACCTGGAAAATTCATCAACCTCAAAATCGCCAAGGATCGATAATGCAGGCCAATTGACAGGCTGAAAAAGACAAGGCAATCAGAAAAAGCGGCAAATCTTTTCCGCAAAGCATGACATCGGCCTTTCCGAGTCCGGCGGCCTGCACACCGCGGGCATCCTGAAGGTGACGCGGCATCCCTGGCGCCTGGCGGGATTATTTATTCTCTGGGCCAGGGACCTTGACACGGTCTCGCTCATCGTTAATGTCATTTTCTCCGCCTACCTCGTCCTCGGCGCCATGCTGGAGGAGAGAAAGCTGGTTCGTGAATTCGGCCGGGATTATGTCGGCTATCAGTCGCGGGTATCGATGTTTTTCCCGTGGAGATGGATAACGTCTACGTTGAGAAAAAAATAATTTTGCTATTTCGCATTTCATTACTTGATCCTGTCCCGTACATTTCCTATTCGGGCAGGCTGTTTTCACTCTTTAAAATTAAAAAAGGGATATCCTCATGATCAGGTTTGTGAATGCTTCTATTCTCTTGTTGATGATAGCGGCGACGACCTTGCCGGTCAACGCCGCCGGCCTCGGCGTCAACATCAGCCTGCCGGAACGCGGCGGCACGTTTGTCGATGTGATCAAAGAGAACCACCGCTGGCTGAATCCGTCCGACTGGTCAAAGCTGGGCGAAGGCGATTTTGACGAACGCGGCTGGCCGATGGTGGACGCCATGCTGTTGATCGATGCGCGCCCGGTGGCCGAATGGGCGGGCCAGGTCGACGACCCGGAAGCCTATCGCGTCGACTGGAGCGGCCTCTATGCCTGTTCGTTTCAGGGGAAAGCCTCAGTGCAATCCAGCGGCCAGGGCGCGGTGCGCAACCTAAAGTACGACGCCGCTTCGAACACCTCCACATTTGACTTTGACATCCCCGCGCCCTCGGGCGACGGTTACGGCTTTTTTGCCATCGCCTTTCGGCAGACCCAGCGCACCGCAAGCGACGCCAAAGGCACGGGGCTTACGGATTTTAAAATGATCCGACCGGGCTATGCACCGGACACGGATCAGGTTTTCACCACTGCCCTGATCGAGGCGCTGACGCATCCGCATTTCGCCGCCATTCGTTTCATGCCATTCACCCGCACCAACGGCGCGGACGCTGAATATCCCGAGGCGACACAATGGAGCGAGCGCAAGCTGCCGACGGATGCCTCCCAGGTTCGAATCGAAGAAATCGGCAAGCGGGACGGCGCGGCGTGGGAATACGTCATCGAGCTGGCGAATATCACGCATACGGACCCCTGGATCAATGTCCCTGTATCCGCCTCGACCGATTACGTGACGCAACTGGCGACGTTGTTCAAAAAAAATCTTGACCCCGATCTTAACGTCTATGTGGAAAGCAGCAACGAGGTATGGAACACGGCGCCGGGATTTGAGCAAACCGAGTACAGCAAGCAGCAGGCGCAGGCTCTCGGCATCGGCGAGCGCGAAAATCATGCCCGCCGCACCGTCGAGCTGGCGCAGCTTTTTCAGAGCGTCTACGGCGAGGGATCGTTGAACACGAAAGTGCGCGTCATTTTGTGCAGTCACGCGCCCATGCTCAAATGGTGGGTGCATCCGATGATCGACTACATCAAAAGGACTTTTGGCGAGCCGAAGAAGTTCATTTATGCCATCGCCTGCCAGACCTACTTTAGCGGCGGCGCCGACGCCGGCGAGAGCGTCGAGAAAATTCTCTCCGATTGCCGTGACGACATCAGCAAGCAAATGGACGAAAAGAGCGGCAACCAGGCCGGCCGCAAACAGTGGATCGCTTATGCAGCCGAATTGGGCCTGGCCGGCGGCTTTTGCTCCTATGAGGGCGGCCCGGATCATGGCGGCGGCAGCACCACCAACGTCGCCAACAGAATTCTGGCGGAGCGCGATCCTGAAATGGCCGAGGTGTTCAAATACAACATCAACGACGCCTTTTGGCAACTCGGCGGCAACCTCGCCATGCAGTTCACTCTCAGCAGCGCTTACAACCGCTACGGCTGCTGGGGCCTGACGGATGACATCACAAAACCGGATCGCAATTACAAATTTCAGGCGGCGCGGGATTTAATTGTCGTCTCAAGTGTGCAATCGCGTCAGCGCGTATCAGACTTTGAGCTGTACGCCAACTATCCCAATCCGTTCAACCCGCAGACCACGATCGAGTTTGAGTTGCCGCACAATGATTACGTGCGCCTTGAAATTTACAATATAAACGGCAAAAAAATAAAGACGCTGATAAATCGCGCTTTTCCGGCCGGGCGCAGCCGGGTGAAATGGGACGGTACAATGCAAGGCGGACTGCCGGCGCCCAGCGGCGTTTATTTGTACCGCCTGGCGACGGCGTCGTTCGACAAAACCCGGGCCATGGTTCTTTTGAGATAAGATGCCTGAAAGGACTGGCGGCATCCGAATTCGGCTGCCGCCGGATGCGGAGCGTCTGACCTGAACTCCCGCGCGGGACCGAAAAAAATCGGCTACACCTCTTATAATTTTCATAGCGAGCGTTTGTGAAATCCGTAAAAAATTCGTGACCCAATTCGTATAATTCACGTCCAGGAAAGGAATTCTTATGAAAACATCAGTACTAGTGCTCCTGTCGTTGCTCATCGCCTTTACCGCCTGCTCCTTTTTCGCCGAACCGGCGTCGGACATCGAACCGCCGTCGCTGTTCAGCGACAATATGGTGTTGCAACGCAACCTGCCCGTGCCGGTGTGGGGAACGGCGAGTCCGGGCGGTGTGGTCGTCGTCAAAATCAACGGCCATGAAAAAAAGGCGGTCGTACAAAAAAACGGTCAATGGAAGACGACGTTGAAGGAGATGGACGCCGGGGGGCCTTATGAGCTGGTCATCATCGGCAAAGACACCACGGTTTTCAAAAATGTGATGCTCGGCGAGGTGTGGCTGTGCTCCGGGCAGTCCAACATGGAGATGCCGCTCGCCGGCTGGGGCAAGGTGAACAACTATGAGCAGGAGATCGCCGCCGCCGATTATCCGAACATCCGCCTGCTTCAGGTCGAACATACGCTGGCGACGACGCCCAGCTCGGATGTCAGGTCGGCAGGCTGGAACGAATGCTCCCCGGCCACGGTCGCCGATTTCTCGTCGACGGCCTACTTTTTTGGCCGCCATCTGTATAAAAATCTCGACATTCCCATCGGTCTGATCCACTCTTCCTGGGGCGGCACGGTCGTGGAGGCATGGACGAGCGCGGCGGCGCTGAAGCAGCATCCCGATTTTGCCGAAATCGTGCAGGAGATGCAAAACAACGAATTCGACGAGCAAGAGTTTATGGCCCTCTATCTGGACAAGGCAGTAAAATGGGCGCAGGAAGCCGAACGGCAGATCGCCGCCGTCGGCGGCTACGAGCACGACTGGCAAAAGGCGGAATTCAACGACAGCGCCTGGCCGACCATGAAGCTGCCGACGTTATGGGAAGCCACGGGCCTGGACGTCGACGGCGTGGTATGGTTTCGCAAAACAGTCGACCTGCCCGCGGACCGGGCCGGACGGGATTTGACCCTGTCCCTGGGGCCGATCAATGACTGCGACATCACCTGGTTCAACGGCGTCAAAGTGGGCGCTACAGGACACCCGGTTGTGCCGCGCTTTTACGACATTACCGGCTCGCTTGTCAAGGCGGGAAAAAACGTCATTGCGGTGCAAGTGCTGGACATCGGCAACAAGGGCGGTTTGTACGGCCAGGCAGAGCAGTTGAACCTGGCGACGGCGACGGATTCGATCTCGCTTGCCGGACTGTGGCGCTACCAGCCGGACCCGTTGCCGCTCGACCTGTCCAAGCTGCCGCCGCTGCCCGACATTCCCAACAACGCCAACTATCCGACCGTCCTCTTCAACGGCATGATCTCGCCGCTCATTCCCTATGGCA
>JAJRST010000273.1 GCA_024278645.1 bacterium
CACGGCGCTATTTGGCGCCCGGGCGGCTATGCTTTGTTCAGGAAAAAGCGTCTCTTGCGCGGGAGACCGCGTCGTCGCTCCGCTCCTCGCGGTGACTTTGGGAAAGCAAAAACCGAGCAGGCCGCAACATGACAACCTGCTCTTTTTTTAACATTACTCTCCCGTCGTGCCTGCGGAAATGTTCTTGCTGCGTTCGATGGATTGCAGCGCCAGGTACCGTTCGCCAAACCGTTCAATGTTGTCCATTTCATTGTCGTACTGGTCGAAATGGCGTTCTTCATCGTCCACAAGCCCTTCGAAGACCTTGCGCGAACCCGAATCCGCGTTTGCGGAGCATTCGTTGGCCCACAGGTTGTAATCTCTGGCGCTTGCTTTTTCCATATCCCGGGCTAATTCCAGCATCTTTTTTACATCGTGGATTTTCTTGACCGGGCTGGAAGCGACCAGCTCCACTTCACCGCCTAAAAACAAGACTCGCTCGGCGCAGCGTTCGATGTGCTGCATCTCTTCAATCGCCGTGCGGAAGAAAAGACCGGCCAACAGCTCGTACCCCTGGTCTTCGCAATGGAAGTGAAAGTACATATATTGGTGAACCGCGGCCAACTCGTCGGCAATGGCTTTGTTCAGCAGTTCGATGCTTTTTTCATGCATGTTTCATGTCTCCTTTTTTTAATGTGTGGATGTAAAGTTGCTTTAAAAGAACCGGCTTGAAAAAACCGCTTCACGGATCAGCTCTTTTTTTCCTTAAAGTATTGAATGAACTCATCCGCCGTCCGCGCCGTTTCGAGCCGTTGCACCAACTCCGGGTTTGAGGCTATTTTAGCGATTTCCGCCAATAAACGGAAGTGCAGTTCCGGCTCGCTCTCGGGACTCAACAGCAGAAACAGCAGTTGCACCAGTTCCCCTTCATAGGTATGCAGCTCGATGCCATCGGGAATTCGGGCGACAAAGCAAATGGGTTCGGTTAAAACGGAACAATGGAGATGTGGGGCGGCCACGCCATGAGCCAGGGTGGTCGGAAACTCTCCTTCTCGCTCAAGCAGCACCGAAGATATGTGCTCATGAGGCAGTTCGGGATACAGACGCTGTACTTTGTTCAACACCGCCAAAAGAGCCTCCTGGTACGAGTCGCATTGTATAAATAAAACATGCTGACGATGAAGCAGCCCCATCAAATCCGGCGCCACTCGCTCAAGCACTAACATACGAGTCTCCGCAGAGTCGACGTGTCTGTCGAACGATATTTTACCCTGGTTTTCAGAGATCAGGATTGTACCGGCGCTCTTTTTCAATGTGCCGTTCGTGTTGTTGTGCCAGTGCAGCAGGATTTTATTACTTTTCAAATCATACGACAGTTGCGACGGCTTTGTGAGATGAAACCAAATCGGAATGCCCATGCCGGCAATTTGCTGCTCAACTTGCGGACTCTGGGATGACCAGCGATACAGCTTGTCTTTATCGACCACTTCGGACCATTTTTCGCAAATGAGTTGATTCAGGTCCCGGTTGTCGGTTAGCGCCAACACATTGCCGATGGACCCGGCGACCTCGGACGGCAGGGTTGCCGTGGATAAAGCATTTCCCTGAAAGGCCATGAAACCGGCCTTTTCCGCTTACCGAATGGCGTCCGCATTGGTATCCAGAAACACGCAAACGCCTTTGGTCGTCTGCATAATAAACTCGGCAATGTTTCTGGAAAACTGGTGCGCGCCGACGATCAGCCATCCTTTCTTTTCCGGCGCTTCCACTTTCAGCCGCCGGGCAACGAACCCCGCCGTGCCTCCCTGTAAAATTATGGTGCTTATAATAACTAAAAAAGTAAAGGTCTTTAAAAAAACGGCTTCGGGATGCCCAAGAGCAACTAACTCGATGCCGAACAGGGAAGCCATGGAGCCGGCAATGACGCCGCGAGGCGCAATCCAGGAGAGAAACAATTTTTCGTTGAACGACAGCGAGGTGCGATGGGAGCAGAACATAATGCTCAACGGACGAATGACGAACAGGACGCCGCCCAGGACAAGGAGCACTTTCCAGCCGATGTCCAGAAAATTCTTCAACTCGAGATTAGCGGCCAGCAACACAAAAACAAGCGCAATGGCCAACTCGGTTAATTCCGACTTGAAGCGTTGAATATGCTTTAACCGCGGCGGATTCGCCCAGCCGACAACCAGCCCGGCGATGACCACGGTGAGAATGCCGGATTCATGGATAAAATAATCGGATACGGCAAACAGGAACAGCGCGGAGGCGAAAACGAAAATGCTGCTCTGCTCCTCGGGAATGATCTCCTTTTTGAGCAACACGACGATGATCTTGCCCCCGGTAAAGCCGACCACGGAGCCGATCAGCAGCCGATAGCTCAATTGCAAAATATGAGCGATATGGTTGCCCTCGATGCTCAACAGCTCAAAGCACAGGATGGCAATGAACACGCCCACCGGATCGATGAGTACGCCTTCCCAGTGCAAAATGTGGTAAAGCTTGTCCTTGATCCGAATACGTTTTAATAAAGGGGCGATCACCGTGGGGCCGGTGACGATGACCAGGCTGCCGGCCAAAAGAGACATGGCCAATGAAAAGTCCAGCAGGAAATAGATGAGCGCGGCCGTTCCGAACCAGGTGATGACGACGCCCAATGTCAACAACCGCCAGATGACTTTGGGCGCCTTTTGCAAGCCCTCCGGATGAAGGGTCAACCCCCCTTCGAAGAGAATGACGGCGACGCTCAGCGAAATAATCAGGCGCAGCCCTTTGCCAAGAGAAGCCGGGTTGATGACGTTCAGAAATTCGGGACCCAGGATGATGCCGCCGACGAGCAGGAGCACAATCGCCGGCATCCGGATGTAGCGGGACAATATGAATAAACAAACGCCAACAAATATGGCCAGTACTAATGTTGAGAGTTGCAGGTAAGAGATGTCCATTTTATTACTTCCGCATGGAAATGTATATCATATCAGTCTGTATTTTATCGTGTAATGATAGGAAAACTATCGGCGAAAGGCAAGGGTAAAATGGCCCAAGGCGACTCTCCGGGGCGGCGGTTTTGACAGTTGAAAGAAAGTACTGCCGAGTCATCCATTTTTACGATAATCAGGTGATGGAAAGGGATGATCTGTTGTTAGTGCGCTCATTTTCAGCTTTTGCCGGCAGTTCCATTTGCACGCCGGCTGTTTTTGCAACAGCAGCATCTTTCTTGTTCGCCTGGCTCGCCGGTTCTATTTCATAAACATAAGAGCCGATGGCCACGCGCCTGCCGACATCGTCCCGGCCGTCCCATTGCACGGAATACTCGCTTCCGGATTACTGTTGGACGATACGCACAGGGCCCAACAAACCCGAGGGCAGAAGCGGCGAGTCCTTGGTGTAAAACCGCCAGGTGGTAAAGGTAAAGCGGCCGGTTGGCCTGGGTTGGCCTTGGAGCAGCCACTCCGGCCATTTGCCGTCTTTGATGCCGTCATCCGGGAACTGTTCGTCTCCGATAAGCCGGTTGGGCCACAGGTTGGCGACTGTGATTTCCAGCCGGTTCTTTTTTGCCCGCGCAGCGCCGGTTATATCCACGCGCCACGGCGCCGTCCATACCACGCCCAGGTCTTTGCCGTTAAGCCTGACGCCGGCCATGC
>JAJRST010000274.1 GCA_024278645.1 bacterium
ATTTATCGGCGTTGTGGTCGGTCTGATTCTTTCGTCAAACCTGAACCTTACAAGCAGATCAATTGCGGCGGACGAAAATGCACCGCAAACTATTGTACTGGGCGCCCAGGATGAGGAACCGATCTCTTCCGATGTTCTGAGCGCGCAGGCCTTTAGCAAGGCGTTTGCCCGGGTTGCAAAAACCGTCAAGGCATCTGTCGTCACCATTAAAAGTACGCAAACCGTACGCACCCAAGTGCCCGATTTCTGGCAATACTTTTTCAATGTGCCCGAGGAACAGGTGAGACAGGGCCTGGGGTCGGGCGTGATCGTCAATTCGGACGGCTATATCGTCACCAATAATCACGTTGTCGAAGGCGCCGACGAGCTTTTAGTGACCATTGGCAAGGACGAGTACAAGGCGGAAATTGTCGGGCGCGATCCCGAGAGCGACCTGGCGGTCATAAAAATCGATGTCGGCGATTTGAACGCCATTAAATTGGGCGACTCCGACGAACTCGAAGTGGGCGAATGGGTTCTCGCCATCGGCAATCCGTTCAGCGAGCTGCTGGATCAAACGGTGACCGCGGGCATCGTCAGCGCCAAAGGGCGCACAAATTTAACGCATGGAGAGATTCCGTTTGAAGACTTTATTCAGACCGACGCCGCCATCAACCCGGGCAATTCGGGCGGCGCCCTGGTCAATTTGCGCGGCGAACTGGTGGGCATCAATACGATGATCTATTCCAGCTCCGGCGGCAATGTGGGCATCGGGTTCGCCATTCCCATCAACCTGGTGAAAAACGTGATGTAGCAGCTCATAAACTCCGGCAAGGTGGCGCGCGGCTGGCTCGGCGTCATAATCAGCCAGCTTGACGATGATATGGCCGAAGCATTGGGGCTTGACGAGCCAAAAGGAGCATTGGTGAACCAGGTTACCGAGGATAGCCCTGCTGACGACGCAGGAATAAAAGACGGCGACGTCATATTGCGCGTCAATGGTAAAAAAATTGATGACAGCAGCGAGCTTGTGAATATCATTGCCAATTTTCCTCCGGGTAAAAAAGTGGAAGTGATGGTCTGGCGGGACGGCAAAAAGAAAAATATCAAGGTGGAACTGGGCGAACGTCCCGGTTCGGAATCGTTACGCAAAGAGGCGGCTGAAAAGCTTGAAAATATTCTTGGTCTTGAGGTTGGCGAATTGACGCCCGAAAACATGAGCAAGTTCAAGGTGGACTATGAAGGGCAAAATGGCGTGCTCGTGGTCAATGTCAAACGCGGTTCCGCCGCGGCCAAGGAAGGCATTCGCCCCGGCGATCTCGTTGTTTCGGTGAACAGAAAGCCGGTCGAGAGTGTGAGCGACTTTAACGATTTAATGGACGAGTTGCAGCCCAATAAGGTTGTCTTGTTCCGTATGAAGCGTGGACGTACCAGTTACTTTGCGGCTATACGCGTGCCCAAAAATGGAGAATAATATCTTGCATGGCAAGGCTGTAAAGTCTTGCCATTGCTCTTTCATGTTTGGTCAAAGCGAAGAGGTGTAAATATGCCGACCTATGATTACAAATGCAATTCCTGTGGACATCAATTCGAAGCCTTTCAGTCCATCACCGCCGAACCGCTGAGTGAGTGTCCGGTCTGCGGCGGCAAAGTTGAACGCCTTATTGGCGGCGGCAACGGTCTGATATTTAAAGGCTCCGGGTTCTATATCACCGATTATAAACGGGGAAACAGGGATAAAAAACAAGAGCCAAAAGAGACGACGAAAAAGGACGCGTCAAAAAAAGACTGACAGAATGACCGAGATTGCGTCGCATTGGCGGCGTATAATGAACAGTCGTCTGCAGGTTGTTGACAGATTTGTGTGACGGGCACATAAAAGCGATGTTTTATGTGCCTGTTTTTTATGAGTATAGGGTTGTGCGGCGGATGGAAATGATTATGGCACATAACTTGCAAATCGCACAGCGAAATTGAGAAGAAAATTGAATTTTAAAATAGAGAGGATAAAATGGGAAAGATTATAGGAATTGATCTTGGAACCACAAACTCGTGTGTCGCCGTTATGGAAGGCGGCGAACCGACTGTCATTCCAAACAGCGAAGGCGGCCGGACGACGCCGTCGGTCGTCGCATTCAGCAAGACCGGCGAACGGCTGGTCGGGCAGGTGGCGAAACGCCAGGCGATCACCAATCCGGAAAAAACGGTCTATTCCATCAAACGATTTATGGGACGACGCTATGCGGAGGTGAAAACCGAAATCGATGAAGTCCCCTATAAAGTTATTAGCGGACAAAATGACGTTGTCCGCGTGAAAATAGACGACAAAGAGTATACGCCGCAGGAAATTTCTGCGATGATATTGCAGAAAATGAAACAAACGGCCGAAGACTACCTGGGTGAAAAAGTCACCGATGCGGTGATTACCGTGCCGGCTTATTTCAACGACAGCCAGCGCCAGGCCACCAAAGAGGCCGGCGAAATTGCCGGGCTGAACGTGCGGCGCATCATCAACGAGCCGACGGCTGCCTCGTTGGCTTATGGTCTCGACAAAAAGACCAATGAAAAAATCGCCGTTTACGACCTGGGCGGCGGTACGTTTGACATCTCCATTCTTGAAATCGGCGAAGGCGTGTTTGAAGTAAAGTCGACAAACGGCGATACGCATCTCGGCGGCGACGATTTTGATCAGCGGGTGATTGACTGGATGGTCGACGAATTCCTCAAACAGGAAGGCGTGGATTTGTCCAAGGATCCCATGGCGCTGCAACGCTTAAAGGAAGCCGCCGAAAAGGCCAAGGTGGAGCTGTCCACGACGGCGCAAACGGAAATCAACCTGCCGTTTATCACCGCCACGGACACCGGGCCCAAACATTTGAACATGACGTTGACGCGCGCCAAATTCGAGCAATTGTGCGACGATCTGTTCCAGAGAACCCTGGGACCGTGTCGGTAGGCGTTAAAAGACGCCGGACTTGCGGCAAGCGACATCGATGAGATCGTCCTCGTCGGCGGTTCGACGCGCATGCCGAAAGTTCAGGAGCTGGTCAAGGAGTTGTTCGGCAAGGAGCCGCATAAAGGCGTCAACCCGGACGAAGTGGTGGCCATCGGCGCAGCGATTCAGGGCGGCGTGCTGGCCGGCGATGTCTCCGACGTATTGTTGCTCGACGTGACCCCTCTGTCCCTGGGCATCGAGACGCTTGGCGGCGTCACCACAAAGCTGATCGAGAAAAACACCACCATCCCGACGCGCAAATCGGAGATTTTCTCGACCGCCGCGGACAATCAAACCAGCGTGGAAATTCATGTGCTGCAGGGCGAGCGCGAAATGGCGGTGGACAACCGTACTCTTGGCCGCTTCCACCTTGACGGCATTCCACCGGCGCCTCGCGGCGTACCGCAGATCGAGGTGACGTTCGACATCGACGCCAACGGCATTCTCAACGTGTCGGCCAAGGACAAGGCGACGAACAAAGAGCAGTCCATTCGCATCGAAGCGTCGACCGGCTTGTCCAAGGAAGAAGTGGAAAAGATGGTCAGCGAGGCCAAGGCGCACGCCGCGGAAGACAAGAGAAAACGCGAATTGATCGATACGCGCAACCAGGCGGATCAGATCATTTACCAGACCGAGAAACAGCTCAAGGAAAACGGCGACAAACTGGACGCCGCGCTAAAGGGCCAACTGGAAGCAGCAGTGGGTCGGTTGAAGGAGGCCATCAAGGGCGACAACCTGGACGAAATGAAATCGGCGATCGACGGCGTCAATACAATTATGCAGCAGGCCGCGCAAAAGATGTACGAGGCCGCCGCACAAAAGGAAGCGCCGCAAGAAGGCCAGGCCGAAGCAAGCCAGGCGTCTGCGGATCAAAAGTCCGAAGCTGAAGATGCCGATTTCGAAGTCGTCGACGACAGCAAATAATTGAATGGATACAGCAAGGAGCGGATGAGCATCCGTTCCGTTATGAATACGGTAAAATCAGATGACAAAGGCGAGGTTGTATTTTAATCTCGCCTTTTTTAAAATAAAAAAGGGAGGATAAAAAATATGTTATCATTTGACAAGTTAACGATAAAATCCCAGGAGGCGTTGCAGAAAGCGCAGCAATTGGCCTCCGAGCACGGCCAGCAGCAGATCGAGCCGGTTCATATTCTGGCGAGCTTGCTCGACGCCGCCGACGGCATCGCCCGCTCCGCTTTTAAAAAGACGGGCGTGGATCCCGATATGGTCAAGAACCAGGCGCTTGAAAAAATAAACCGTCTCCCCAAAATATCCGGCGGCGTCGGTCAGATTTATCTTTCGAATGACGCCAACAAAATGTTCGATCGCGCGCTCAAGGAAGCCAATCAATTGCGCGATGAATATGTCAGCATCGAGCACTTGTTGCTGGCA
>JAJRST010000275.1 GCA_024278645.1 bacterium
TGACCTGGTACGACGGCGGATTGCAGCCGCCGCGCCCGAAGGAACTCGACCCGCGTCGTGAAATGCCGAAAAACGGTTCGTTGTACATCGGCGAAAAGGGCATGCTGCTGAGCGGCGACGGCATGGTTCGTCTTATTCCTGAATCGGCTATGAAAGCGTTCGACGTGCCGGAAAAGACCATCCCCCGCATCGAAGGGTCGCACGAACAGAACTGGATAAAGGCCATCAAAGAGAACAAACCGGCCAGCTCCGATTTCAGCTACGCCGGCCCGTTGACGGAGACGGTGCTGCTCGGCAACGTGGCGTTGAGGTTCCCCTACCAGGCCCTCGAGTTTGACGCCGAAAAAATGGAAATTAAGGGCAACGCAGAAGCTACAGCCTTGCTAAATAAAGAATACCGCAAAGGCTGGACGCTGTAGAGTGATTGTGAAGCAAAAACCCCGCTTTGAAAAACAGAGCGGGGTTTTGTATTTTAAAGCGGAACGCCTGCTTTATAGAGCACCGATTCGCACAAGGCCGTCACCTTAAAACCTGCATTCGCTGATATGAATACCGCCTCGCCTCGATTCAGAGTCAGCACACCATCCTGTGATTCAATATCCACGCGCCCATCGAGCAACAACAGGATTTCCGCGCTGCGGCTCGTCCATTTGAGCTTTTGACCCTGTGCAAGAACAATTCGCGTCAGCTCAAAATCCGGCGCCGGCGTCTCGTAGATGCGTTCCGTCGGCGACGCTTGTTCGCCCCGCAAAACCTGCGGCGCGCCGCAGGTAAAATTCACGATCTTTAATAATTCATCGACATCCACATGTTTCGGCGTCAGGCCGCCGCGTATCACATTGTCCGAATTGGCCATCAGCTCGATGTTCGTTCCGTGGAGATAGGCGTGCAAAACGCCGGCGTCCTGGAACGTGCCCTCGCCGGGCCGCAGGTGCAGCAGGTTGAGCAAGTAGATGGAAAAGATGCCGCGATCGCGATGACCGCCGGACAGCGGAAACGTTTCGCTCGCCTTGAACGCCCAGTAATCGGGCTGATCGCGATCCCGCGGCGTGGTCGTTTTCAACCGCTTGATCAGCGGTTCCAGAATGGCGTCCACCCTTTCCTGCGACATGGTCATAATGTGCGTGTACAAGTTTTTGACCCCTTTTTCAAAGCGTGCAGCCAGGGGGGCGAATTCGGGAACGCTGTGCAAAAGGCGGCGAAGCTCCGCTTCCGGTCGAAACCCGTGCAGCATCCAGAAATCCGTCAGCGCCACATGAACTTCGGGTTTGTGGTTGTCGTCCTTGTAGCTGCGGTTCGGCGCATCAACGGGGATGCCGAGAGCCTTCTCACGCGCAAAGCCCTCCTCGGCCTGCCGCTTTGACGGGTGCACCTGGATGGAGAGCATATCGCGCGCATCCAGCACCTTGAGCAGAAACGGCAGCGTATCGCCGAATCTTTTCGTCGTCGCTTGTCCCAAAACAGCCGTCGGCTGCCGGCGAACAAAGCGGTCGAGAGGCATGGTTGCGCCGTTGATATGGAGTATCGAAGGCGCCTTTGGATGCGCGCCAAACCACAACTCGGCAAAAGGTTCCCGTCCTCGATTTTCGATATTCAACAACCGGGGGATAAAATCGTATCCGCCCCACGCATAATGCTGCACTGCGCCTTCAAGTCGGGCGACGGAGAACAGCTTGTCCTTTATTTCAGTATTGTCCATTTTGATTCCAGGAAAAAGAGCGGCCGGCGTTTTAACCTGAAAAATCCACCCGCCTCCAGGCTCAAAGTTAATAAAAGCAACCGGCCCCCATGCAGCGCTCGAAGGGGAGCGGGTCAATTATTCAAAGCAGAAAACTCCGCAGTGCACCAAGCTCCCCCTCAATCGAGCGAGTCCAACCTTTTAACCACCCCCCGGACATCCTCATCGCGCACGGTTCGCATGTCCAGCCACACCTTGTCATCCTGAATATAGCCGACGATCGGCGGGTCGCCGGTGCGCAGTTGTCTGGCGAGAGACTCGGCGTCATAGCGCGGCGGCGTCAGCACCAGGGCAAGGCCGGGCAGCCGTTCCAGCGGCAGGGCGCCGCTGCCGAACTGACCTTCGCTGTCCCTGATTTCGATGCGGAATTTGTCAATGACCTCACCGGGAAGGTCGGATAAAATTGCTTCGGCGCGTTTGCGAACTTGTCCAACGGGCTCGGTCATCATGCGGAGGACGGCGTGTTCCGCCGTCACATTATTTTTAAAGAAAATTTTGAGCGTCGCCTCCATGGCCGCGTATATCAACTTGTCGCAGCGCACGGCGCGCATGATCGGGTTCTTGTGAATCTTGTCCAGCCAGTCCCTTTTGCCGACTATCAACCCCGACTGCGGCCCGCCGAGCACCTTGTCCCCGGAAAAAGTGATGACGTCCGCACCGGCGGCGACGCTGTCCTGCACCAGCGGTTCGTAGGGCAGGCCGAATTGCCGCAAATCGACAATGACGCCGGCGCCCAGATCGTGCAGCACCGGGATGTTGCGCGCATGCGCCAGGTCACACAGGGCTTGCAATTCCACCTCGGCGGTAAAGCCGAGCACGCGATAGTTGGAGGTGTGAGCGACGACGATGACGCCGGTGTTGTCGTTGATGGCGTTTTCATAATCCGCCAGTTTGGTTTTGTTGGTCGTGCCCACTTCGCGCATGATGACGCCGCTTTTTTGCATTACTTCCGGCAGGCGAAAAGAGCCGCCGATTTCGATGAGCTGACCGCGGGAGATGATCGCTTCCCTGCCGAAGGCCAGGGTATTCAACGCCAGAAATACGGCGGCGGCGTTGTTGTTGACCAGCAATGCGTTTTCGGCGCCGGTCAGTTCGCACAAAAGCCGACGCACATGGTCGGTGCGTTCGCCGCGCTTGCCGGTTTCAAGATCGAGTTCCACGCAAGAGTATCCGTGCATCACACGATTGAGGTTGTCCGTCGCCGCCCCGGAAAGCGGCGCCCGGCCAAGCCCGGTATGCAGAATAATGCCGGTGGCATTGATGACCGGCCTGAGCGACGGCGCAAAGTCGGCGCGGAGGCGTTCGTGCACGCGTTGCAGCGCCAGTGCAAACGCCTGCTCTCGGTCGACAAGCTGCGCATGCTGCCCCGCCGCGATTTCTTTGCGAATGACCTCCAACGCCATTCGGCATCGTTCGCGCACCACATCTCTTTTTAAATGTTCACCCGCGACCGAGGCCAGCAACGCATCCACGGAAGGCAAGAGTTTGAACAAGTTGTTCATTTTTTCACCTTTTTCGTTTCGGGTAAAAAAAGCGTCAGGATGCAGGAAATGGCGCCGAGGAAAATGAGCATGGTCAGCGCTTGCCCAAGGCCGATGCGTTCCGCCAGGGCGCCGAGCGGGGTCACCAGCACGCCGGCGACGCCCCAGGACAATCCCATAACCAGCGATGAGACGACGTTGACGCGACCGGGGTAAAGCTCCTGCGCCATGATGATGACCACCGGAATGGACGAGAATACGGCGAACCCGGCCACGCCCAGGCTGACCAGCGAAGGCAAACCGTCCAACGCTAAAAAGAGACCGAAAAACGGCAGCGACAAAGCAATAGAAGCAAAGATGGTCGTCCGGCGGCCAAAGCGGTCGGACAGGGCGCCGCCGAACAGCGACCCCACGGCGCCGGGAATGCCAAAAGCGGTCAGCGCCACGGCGTACATCATCGGGCTGTAGCGCTGTTCTTTCAGGTACATGGGGATAAAGGTGTTAAAGCCGGAGATGAGAAAGGAGCGAATCATGGAAATAAAATATAAAAAGATGATCGCCCGAACTTGGTTCGGGATTGCAACGTGGCCATGTACATGCACATGCCGGTTCGGCGCATGGGGCAGCTTTGGCAAAATGAAAAACAGAATGGCGGCGATCAAAACGCCAGGTCCGATGGAGACGAAACTATACTCCAGACCCAGCCAGGTGACGATGGACATGATCACCACCGGGCCCATGTAGTAGCCGCCGCTGCCGCCGGTGACAAAAATGGACATAGCCAGACCGCTTTGACGGCCGCTGGCTTTGCCGACAAAGGCCGCCGCCTGCGGATGAAACACCGCCGTGCCAATGCCGCCGAGGATGATGACCACCACCAGCATGGCGTAGCTGTGCGCGCAGCCGATGGCGCTGAAAAAAATGGCGGTCATCAACGGACCGAGTATGACCATACCCGGACGTCGTATCTTGTCAGCGATAAAAGCAAACGCCGGCTGCGCCAGGGAGGTAAATATGGACAAAATGGACATCAGCCCGGCGGCCAGGGTGATGGAGATGCCGAGCTTGTCGATGATCAGCGGCAGCAGCGGCGCCAAAAAGCCGACGTACATATCATTAATAAAATGCCCCATGGACAAGCCGAGCACGCGTCCCGTTTGCATGGGGTCATTGGAATCCGGAAGCGGTTTACGTCTTATGAGAATTTGGTTCACCTGCTATTTTATTTTCTTCTTCATGCCATGAACAATAATCAATACGCCGACCAGGATGAGCAAAAGCGGAAAAATAGTGGCCGGATCGAGCCAGTCGGTCGCGTCAATATAGGCGACGACGGCGAGAATAGCCAAAACGACGGCGGGCCAGATCGCCCAACTCAAATTCCGGTTCTCCTGCCGCAGGCTCCACAAATAAAAAAAGGTCAACCCCAGTCCAAGGAAAAAGACAACGCCGCTCATGCTGGAATCCAGCATATTAAACTCGTCGATGAGAACGACGACGCCAATCGTAAACGCCGCTCCGGCGGGAATGACCGCCCACCATTGGGAGGGTTCCCGCGTATATACGTAACCGAAAACGGCAAACACGGCAAACATAAACGCGGCGCCGAGAATATCAGAGTCAATGGGTAAAAAGGTTTGCAACAACACGCCGACGCCGAGAAAGGCCAGGATCGTCGCCGGCAACAGGGGCCACCACTTTGAACGATCTCCGTTGTAGATATTAAAAAAGACAAAAGCGACGATCAACAAGAAAAGGCCGCCCAGCAGATCGTCCACTCCGTAAAGAACATTTGTGTTGGCAAGCAAAGACAAGATGCCGATGAGAATAATGACGCCGCCAATGTACAGGTTCGTTTTTCGACTGCTCATGATGCTACTCCTTTGCGATAAATCCAGTCACGTTTTGAGCAACCATACGATTGCACACGCAGCAAGTTCCACCGTTCGTGAACCGCTTCCATTCTCTAAATCA
>JAJRST010000276.1 GCA_024278645.1 bacterium
GTCGTTGATCGGTGCATACCGCTGGTACTCCGGCACTTCCCAGGCCGTCACCATGCCGGAGTGCAAACGTCCGCGGTGGTCGGCGACCGGCATCCAGTCCGCCTTGATCACATTGGTTGTGCGGTCGAAATGGGACTCGGAAACGGTCGGCCCCCACCAGTACAGGCTGTCCGCGATTTTCGGGTGCGGGCGATAAGACCACGGGTACAGCGCTTTTATTTCGTCCGGGGAATCGTCGCGCGCGCCATTGACGCCGACCATCATGCCCACGGCCGCCAGGTACTGGAAGCCCTTGTACAAACCTTCGGGGTTTGACCAGTTGGAAAAATCATGTCCGACGATTTTTCCGGTGTTCGAGGTCATGGTTTTCAGTTCGCCCTTGAGCAGATAGCCTTTTGCGCGTTGAGCGATGGCCTCTTCGGGAGTTTCCTCAATGTCAGAGGTGATTTTGGACAAACTTTCATCCTCTGTTTTTTGAGACGTTTGTTCTCCACGTTTGACGTCCACCGCCCACGCTGTCATTGTTGCAAAAAGCAAAATTAAGATTAAGGTGAAGAATTTAGCCTTCATAAATAAACCTCGTTATTTTCAACAGGCGTTACACATTTAAAACTGTGTATTTGGTCTTAAAACTCTATCTCGGTATAAAACTGGATGCTCCGTCTCGCGCCGTAGAAAAAAGGCACGTCATACACGGTGTCCGAGTTTACGCCGGCGGCGATGCGGTTGTTGGCCCGCCGTCCCGGATCGTCGGGACGCCCGGTTTCCGGAAAAACGTCGTAGACATTTTTATTGTCGAACAAATTCTGAATTTGCAGTCCGATCTTTAAATTGAAACGATTGACCGGAATGATTTTGTGCGCACTGATCGTCGCATAGCTGACCCACGGCATGCGTTCCGAGTTGGTCTCCTGCGGAATGCCTTCAACCGTCGGCGTGTAGGGCGCGCCGCTCTGCGCCGCAAAAATGATGTTGGTCATGAAATTCGAAAACGGCTTCAAGCCAAAGAATTCCCAACCGCCGCCGCGTCGAATGCGATAGCCCATCAGAACGCTGAAATCGTGCGTCCGGTCATAGCTCATCAATATCTCCCGTTTGGGCATGGTTTCCGGGGTGTCGGTGTTGCGATAGCCTTCCCAGGGGTCGGAGCGGTTGGCTTTGGCGACGGAGTAGGTGTACATGATGCGGGCACTCCACGGCGTGCGCAGCGACACCTTTTCCAGGGTCATGTCAAAGCCGCGCGCCGTGCCATAGTCGATGCCTTTGCTGATCGTATAGCTGAACGGAAAAGCCGGAACGCGTTCGGTGGCGTCCAGCTCGCTGTATTCCTTGGACCAGCCGATGAGGCTGACAACCCACTCCTCGGCCAACTGGTTTCTGACGCCAAATTCATAGGCGGTCAGCTTTTGCGCGCCGATAAGCGGATTGCCGACGATTGGAGAAAATGTCGTCAAATCGCGTTTGCTGTTTTGATAGACGTTTCTGTAGATCGGCAATTGATGAAAAATGCCATAGCCGAATGTAAACGTCGCTTTATCGGTAATGATGTGCGAGATGCCGATACGCGGACTCCACTTGTACTGTGTTTTCGTTTCGATAAGGGGACTGGTCGGGTCATTCGGATCTTCCCAGGCGGTGGTTTTGTAGTTGCTGGCGTCGAGCCTAAGACCAAGGTTGATGGTCATGTACGGGTATTCGATCTTGTCCTGCAGGTAAGCCGACATTTCAACCGGATATTTGTGATAGAATTCCGTGTACGGCGTTTGCAGCCAGGGGAGCTGGATTTCATCAAAAAGGAGATCGAGATATTTATAGCCCACGCCAAACTGCACCTGGTTATGACGATTCATTTGACTGGTGATGTCGAGACGACCTTCGATGGTTTCGGCATAAGAATGGTGGAAATAGCGCCCGGAACCTTCTGTGGCGAAATTGTAGTAAGGGGCGTAAAAACGCCAGCCGTTATACTGCCAAAAATCCAGCCAGTTGTTGGCCAACGGAAAGGTGGCGGGATCGGGATGGATCGTCGGATCGTACGGCGCATTGTCGGGAAGCGGATCCACGTCAATGTCATCGCGCATCAGCGACTGGTTGCGTTCAAATTCGTCAGGGTAGCCGTCGTTGTCGCTGTCCAATGGCACGGCCCCTTCCTTGTTGGGATCGCTGTTGTAGGGGTCGGTGTTCAAACGCGTCTCCATCCAATCCATGAAACCGTCGCCGTCCTGGTCGACGTTCTTGACGAGGTAGCGACGTTTTTGGTAAAAGCGCGCAAGTTTGAGCGTATAATAGGTCTTGCTGGAAATCTGATGCGTCCATTCCAAGGTCTGACGATTGGAGCTGAGCAGCGTATAGTTCTTGCCTTCGGGATAGTAGCGAAACGCCAGGGATTCGCCGCCGTTGGAATATATCTTAAAGTCCGTTTCCACGTTCCAATTAGTGGCCACCAGTTTAATGTTGGGGCTGATGCGCCAGGCCAGTTTGATGAACAGGTCCTGAATGTTCTGGTGCCCCAACGCCATCCACCCGGGGGTGCGGTCCAACGGATCGGAACGATCGTCAGGGTCGTTTGGATTGTAGGGCGGAAGCCAGTTGGCTTCGGGGTTGCCTGGATGCGGCGGGTTGCCCGGGAGCGGGCCTTCCGTCCAGGTCTTGTCGTCGAATTCGAGCACGCGGCCGTTATCGCGCGAGGATTGACCGGACAGGAAAAAGGAGACTTTGTTTTTTGTAAAGGGCACGGGGCCGCCAAATGCCGCCGCCCAGTCTTTTAAACCCCGCAAATAATCGGGATATAAGAACCCGTTCGGCTTGTTGGCCAGGCTGCCGCCGATTTCCGAGGTGCGGTAGCGAAAAATGCCCTCGTATTTCTCAAAATCGCCGGTTCGGGTGATGACGTTTTGCATGCTCGACAGGGCGTTGCCATATTCCGCTGTGAACACGCCCGTCTCCGTGACCATCTCTTCAACGGCATACTTGTTCAGACGAGTGCCAAGACCCTTGCCGCCGTATGTCGGGTTGCGGATGTCCATGCCGTCAAAGACATAGCCCACCTCGCCGGAGCGGCCGCCGCGAACGTGAATTTGCTCAACGCCGCGCTCGACGAATCCCGGGATGCCGTAGGATTGATAGTCAATGGCGACGACGCCCGCTTGCAGGGTGAACATCTCGGTCAAGTCCTGCACCGGCGCCGAACGAATTTCCGCCGAGCTGACCACCGTCTTTTTGACGGTGACGTCTCTTTCAACCAACGGACGCTCGGCAACGATTTCAACCGTCTCGCCTTCGAGGGCTTCGATGGGCAGCGCAAAGTCGACGGTGGTCGTCTTGTCCATATTGACAATGACCTGGTTTTGCTGCGTCTGTTGGTAGCCGATCATCCTGGCCTTGACGCTGTACAGGCCCGGCGGTACATTGACGATGACATAATAGCCGTTGGCGTCCGTCGCCGCGCCCATGGTTGTGCCGGTGATGATGATGTTGCATCCCGGCAATGGGTCGCCGGTCTCCTTGTCCACCACGCGTCCGACAATTTTACCAACCGTACCGGAAAAGACTGTTTGAAATCCAAGGACAAGGATTAAA
>JAJRST010000277.1 GCA_024278645.1 bacterium
CCCTGCAGCAGGTCGGACCACACAACCGCCTTTAATCCGCCGTAAATCGTGTACGCCCCGGCGACAATGCCGATCATCCAGATGCCGATAAAATTGGCCCAAAATTCCGCACGTTCCGGCGTCAGGTCGAATTTCAGGGCCAGCATGCCGCTGATGTCAAAAACCGCATTCAGCGCCAGGGCGCCGCTGTAGAGCACGGTCGCCAACAGCGCCACGATATAGGCGGCCATGACATAGATGGACATGATCGTGCGCGTCGTCGCATCGTAGCGGAACTCCAGAAACTGCGGCATGGTATAGATGCCGGCTTGCAGAAATTTGGGCAGCAGATACCAGGCGACGAAAACCAGCGTCACCGCCGCCGTCCATTCAAAACTGGCGATGGCCAAGCCAATCCGGCCAAAGGCGGAGCCGGCCATGCCGACAAAATGCTCCGTGGAAATGTTGGAGGCGATCAGCGACAGACCGATCAAATACCAGGTCAGCTTTCTTCCGGCCAGGAAATAGTCTTCGGATGTCCGCTCCCGGCGGCCGGCATACAATGAAATGCCGACGACAGCGGCCATAAAAGTCACGAATACAACAAAATCAATCCAGGTCAGGTTCATGGGGCGAGCTCTCTGTTCAGGTTGGAATTTTCAAAGCAGACCGTGAATTTACACGTATTTTATTGGACAATCCGGAATAATGGTACATCACGCAAGGCCGCCGAGTCGCAAAGGAATCACAAAGTTTTTTGTTTTCTTTGCGAACCTTGGCGTCATTGCGCCTTTGCGAGCTTTACTCTTAGATGCGTCGCTCGCAAGTTGATTTTTATGGCGCGGGTTGCTTTTCCATGACAAAATTTTTCAACCGCTGCACCAGCTTGGGCAGCGCATCAAAGCGGCTCAACCGGATGCCTATGGCGCCGCCGCCCGGGGCCAGCTCCACGAACTCGTGCGTCGGCGTCAGGCCGAAACGACGGTAAAATGCCGTGCGGATGAACTGTTTCACGTTGTTTATATCCGCCTGCTGTGTGTCCACGTGTACCTGAAAGTAATCACCCTGCCCGGCGGCGTTGACCCGCACGGCCACGGCGTCGCCGCCGAACGCCCGTTTGAGCATGGCCTCGGCCAGGTCGATGAGCGCCAGGCCGCGAAAAAAGTTTGATCCGGACAGCCGGTGGAATTCGGGTGGATTCTCGAAAGAAAGCGACTCATCGTCCAGCCCGGCGTTATAGTCGAACGGCGTCGCCTCGAAGCGCTGCAGCCATTGGTTCAAAAGTTCGGGCCCGGACAGGTCCGCTTCCCAGGCCAGCTCTTGTTCCATCTCCTGGCGCGACGGCAGCTTTTCCGGCGCAATATCCACGCAGCGATCGCCGCGCTGCGACAGGGCGACGAATTCGATCCACCGGTCGGGGTGATGGATCAGGTAAAAGTTTTTCGCCACCTCGCCGAACAGGTAGGCGAGCATGGCGCGCAGGGGAACGCCCTTTTCTTCAACGACCTCGCCGCCAGGCGTGCCGCGGCGCAGCAGCGGTTCGCGCCAACCGGCGAAAAGCGAGGCGAACGTCTCCTCCGCTTTTTTGGCGGCGAAAGAGGGAGGAAGGTTCTCGCTCTTTATCAACTGCTCCACATACCAGTCGCGGTTTTCCTGCACCCGTTTTCGCAGCTCTCTTTTTTTAATCAGCAGCGGCGTCTGTCGCAGCATCTTGCAAACCCAGACGCGGTTTTCGCGATCCAGCAAGCCGTCCTGCACCAGGTCGTCTTCTATCTGTTTGAAAAAGTCCGTGCTGAGCGGCAGGCGCGTCAAAATAGCCGCCAGTTCGGCCGCCTTGCCGGTGAGCTTGCGCATCTCGCTGGTGGTCAGCCTGTCGTCGTTTGCATTGCCGGCGTATGCGCCCCAGGACCAGCGCCAGGCCTCCTTGTCGCGCTCCACGCTGTAGGGGAAAATGATCTTGAAGCGATCCGTGGGCGCCGGGTAGCTGCCGATGATGCGATAGTTGTCCTTTGGGTTGGAGGAGATGAGCACGCCTTCCCCGGCGCGCCCCTTTTGCGTCGTCGCCTGGTCGAGCGCGCCGGCGCGCACGCCGGCGCCGTATTCAGCCTGGCAGGCCAGGTGCACCAGCATGTCCGCGGGAATGCCGACGTCGAACAGCGCGTTGATCGCATTCTTGACCGCCACGGTCACCGCGGAGGAGCTGGAAAAGCCGCCCTGCGGCACATTGCCGGTGGAGACGATCTGCAAACCTTTGAATCTATCGCGCCCGAGAACGGCCTGAACTTTGACGCCCAGGTTGCCGCCGCGCAGCGTGCGCATGGAGGCGATGGCGTTGCTGATCAGTGAAAAGGGACGCCGCATATTGCTGTTCACCCAGCGCGCCGGCGGCGGCAGCGGCAGGCCCTTTTTTCGCCGCCGCTCCAGCTCCTCGTCGCTGAAATAGCCGAGGGAGAGCAACAGCTCCTCGCTCATGTGCGTGCCGAACTCTTCGTAGGTATGCCAGTCCGATATGTGTTCGCCCGGATACATGGCTTCGTTGTCCGCCGGGATGTAATCATAAACTTCGCGATATTCCGGGTTTGTGGGAAAATAGTTGATCTTGCGGTCGTTTGTGCTTTGCATTAAAATAATGATCTGTTCGCCGCCTTTTTCATCCGCCGCGCCGATGGGCATTTGCCATGCCGGGCCGTAAAAGCGCATCATGTCCGGGTGCATAAAGGCGATGCGCAGGCGTCCGCCGGCAATGCCAATGGCCGCCGGTTGCTCCGTCTTGAACTTTAACTTTTTTTCTTCGACGAGGGCGAGCAGCTCCTCGAGCTGGCCGGCGATGGAGGCGACCTGTCCCGCCGGACGGTCGGCGATGATTCTTTTGGCGGCGTTTTCCACCTCCAGCTCATCGGGAAACAACATGCCGCTGTCCGAGGAGACGATGCCTTCCAAAAGCGCCAGGTCCATCGGGCGGGTCACATCCGAGACCAGCAGGTCGTATTCGGGGTCGTCTACTTTGGTGAGAATGGTGCGGATGTCGCCGCCGTCGTTGCCGATCGCCTGGATGATATCGGTGAGGTAATACTGTCCCTGGGCGTTGTCGTTGGTGATCTCTTTGAGATAGCGTTGCAGCGTCGCCGCGCGGATGGCGTACAGTGGGCAATTCCCTTCGGTCAGGTTGAGAAGCATCTGCCGTTTGATGTCGTCCGTCTCCGCCAGGATGTCCCGTTCCTCCATAATTCGAATCACGCGTCCGTTTTCATCGCGGAGAATGCGACCCTTGCCGCGATTTTTGGGCGGCTCGTATTGCGCGGTCAGAAAGCTGAGGTCGGCCTCGCGTTCGCCGGCGCGGTGCGCCTCCCACAGGCGACGATAAATCGACGAGGGCACAATGCGGTCGCCCATGGTGATGATAAGCAGCGGATTCCTTTCCTCCAGGCCGGGAACGCAAAGCGCCTCAAAAGCGGCATAGGCGGTGCCGCCTGCGGCATTGTCCGAACGGACATAGATGTTGTCCTCTCCCAGCGCCGCCGCCACCTCCTCGTGGCGATAGCCGACGAGGGCGATCACCGGCGAGGGACTGAAATAGCGAAACGCATCGATGGAATGACGGGCGAGCGGCGTACCGTGCACCGGCTGCACGCATTTTGGGGCCTGCCCAAAACGCGTGCCCTTGCCGGCGGCAAGAATCACCAGCACGGGGTTGTCCGTCGTTATGCCCCCATACCCGGAAATGCTTTGCAGATTCAGGACTTTGTCCGGCGACAAATTGACCTTGTTTTGCAGTTGCACCCCTTTTCCCGTCGGGGTCTCTTGTTGCGTCATTATTGTTCTCCGTGCTGAATGTGAAAAAAACCGAATCTATCGTACACGTCTAGTTGCATTATCATTTCAGCGCACAATCGCAAACTTGTGTGTAATCATCGAAGCCTCTCCCACGGCCTGGACAAAATAAATGCCGGGGGACGCCGGCGCGCCGTTCCACAGACGGCCGTCCCAGGACAGCGTCAGGCTGGACATCCCCGGCGTCATTGACGGGATCCATTCGTGCACCGTGCGCCCCAGCACATCGACGATACGCACATGTCGGGGCAGTTTGTTCGACGACGCCTGGAAACGCAATGTCACCGCGGAAGAATACGGCCCCGTTGCGCCGCCGGCGACCGGATTGGGATAGAGCGTAAAACGGAAATCTCCGGGCGCCGTCTTGTCGTGAACCAGATTGGGCTCATGGGGGACGTTGGCGATGATCCGTCGCATAAAGACCTCCGGCGTCGCCACCTCAATGTCGCTTTCGAACAGGCTGATGGTCTTTTGCACATCCTCCAGGCTTTTTGACCAGGGGTGCACGCTGATAAAACTGTAAGACAAAGGGTTTGCCGGGTCCGTGGGCGAGATGTTGACTATCCGGGCGATGGACTCCGGACTGTCAAAGCCTTGCCAGAGATTTAATCTGGCCGAGACCACCGGTTTGCCGTTGGACCAGACGATCTTGCCGTTGTAGGCGTCATATTTTGCATAATCCAGGTAAAAGCAGCCGAGCACCTGCGGCTGCCGCGTGTAGTTGTCGAGTATTTCCGGCGTAAAGTATCCGCGTCGGCGTTCCAGAATTGTGACGATGTTCAGATCGGCGGCTTGCAGCCAGTCGTCGAGTCTGTCGCAATGGGTCGCCAGATCGGGATAGTAAGAGGGATAAAGATAGCCGCCGCCGGAAACGCCGCAGACGAAAAAGTCCCTGCCCGGGCCGGTCGCCGCATCCCGGTAGAGGCGATCCATGACCGTCGGCGCCAGGGCGGCCAGGGAGGGCGAAATGGTCCAGCCCATGTTGAACATGCCGCGCAGCGGGCTGCCGTACCATCTTTCGTTAGTGGAAAAATCGTTCATTAGCCACTGGATGTTGTCGCCGTCGCTCATCACAAAAACGACCGTGTGCACGGCCGGCGCCGTCGTCTCTTGTTCCGTATGCGTGCGTTGATACAGCGAGTCGACCTGCATGGCGGAAAAAAGCGACAGGTTCCAGGCATGGTCTGAGGCCACGGTAAACACGGAGCGCTCCGACGCTGCTTTTACAAACTTGTCTTCGCCCTGCGAGGCATCGCCCCAGCCGAGAATGGGCGAGTCGTCGTCCGCCGCCTCCATCACCCGGCGCATAAAGTCGGAATTGCCGTCGAAAAAAGAAAAGGCGCGCGCCAGCGGCCCGTAATCGCGCAGCCCGAACAGCGGCTCCTTTTGCTGCACCAGCAGTCCGTGGTTGAATAGTTGCCAATAGTTTTCAAAACACCATTGCTCATCCTTGCCGCGCACATCCGTTTTCTGCCGCAGACCGGCGGCCTGCGCCTGGGCGGCGATGCTCTCGTCCACGCCGACGGCGCGCCAGACGCCGGACAGGGACACGGCGACGTTGGTCGAACTTTGACCGAGGTTGTATAGCACAAAAGCGGAATCCTCCAGGGCGCCTTTGAAATGCGCCAGCAATCCCCAGGGATCGTTGCGAAATGAATCGTCGATGAACAGGCCGTATTCGTATTCGAGGTCGTCCAGCCAGATGTCGTATCCGGCGCCAATGCGCACAAAAATGCATGGCTTTTGCTGGGCGACGACGCCGGCGAGCGTCAGAATCATCATGCGTTCGGCGTCGTTCATGGCGCCGTTTTCGATGACGAACAGGGTGTCGTCGGGGCTGAGCTTTTGCCCGGAAGGATAATAGGGATAAAGCGAATTCGACGCCGTTTCCCCGACCGCAATAACGCTGACACCTAAAATGAACAAACAAACCAGATGGACGAAAATTCTCATGTTGCCTCCGCGGACGAGTTGAAGGTAAAAGCAGTTGATCCCTGACGCTTCAGATTGCGTGAACTCCCCTGGCCGCTTGTCAGGCTGAGCGAAGTCGAAGCCTTTCGACTCCGCTCAAGGTGACACTTTTTCTCGTTTTCACACAGCCTGGCTTGCCGGGACGGAAAAGCCGATGCTGCTAATTTAGTGCATTTTCGAATAAATCCAAGATCATTTTGGCGATAAATTGATCGCAATTTTCATGAACCTTGATTCCTCCTGCAAAAAGACAACAAAATTCAGGATAAAAAAATAATGGCAAAACCATTTCGGGCAAAACAATTCATGTACGAAAAGTTTCTTGTTTTCATGGTCAACAAAGCTTAATTTATAGCATCTTTTTCTATGGGAGGATAATTATGAAGGGAAATCGTCTTTTTTTTGTTTCGATGATTTGTATAGTGCTCGTTGCAGCAGCGTCTGCGTCCGAGACGAGCGCCGGTTTACGATTCAGTTTCAGCGGCGGTCCCATGCTGTCGCTGGTCATTGATCAACGGCTCGGTCCGAATATGCGAGTGGATTTCGCCGTCGGCGGGTTTCCCGGCATCCTACTGAATTTGGAGGCGAACCTGCGTTTTATTCCCGAGATGCAAGAGACATTCTACTTTGGCGGCGGCATCGGCTGCCGACGCATCTATCGAGGCCGCGGCGCCGGCGAGACGCTCAAGGAACTGCATAGCGTTGTGGGCTATCACTATGAAACAAACCACGCGTTTTTTTCCGGCCAGGTGGGCGTGCTCTATGCGCCGCAATCGATCAACGCATGGACAAGCGCCTTGAGCGATAATCCCGGCATAATCATCATGGCGCCCTTTGCCAACATTGAAGCGTTGCGTCAATTGAAATGATTCGCTAAACAGGAAAGTTATGACATGATGACTTCTCGCGAACGAATACTTACGACCCTGAACCATCGACAACCGGATCGAGTCCCCGTCGACCTGGGCGGCCACCGCTCCTCCGGCATTATGGCCATCGCCTATCACAAGCTGAAAAAATATCTCGGCGTCGACTCGGGCGATATTTATGTCTACGACATGATGCAGCAGCTCGCCGTCGTTGAACCGCCGATCCTCGACCGCTTCGGCGTCGATACGGTGGAGCTGGGACGCGCTTTTATGACCGACGATTCGGAATGGCAAGCGTGGACGCTGCCGGACGGCACACCGTGCAGAATCCCACAATATGTAAACCTGGAAAAGCGAGGCGACGACTGGCTGCTGCTCAACAAGAAAGGCGAGCCGATCTTTATCCAGAAAAAGGGCAGCCTCTATTTTGAGCAAATGCATTTCCCCTACCTGGAACGCAACCCTGATGAACAGGATTTTGACGATCTTGAAGACGCTCTGGCGCAAATGTCCGGCCTGGAGACGCCGGGGGAACATTTCCCGTTGGACGACAAGGGCTTGTCTTATCTCGCCGAGCGCGCCGCGGCGCTGCGGCAGTCCACGGATCGCGCCATCATCGGTCTGTTCGGGGGCAACCTGTTCGAGCTGGCGCAAACGCTCTATCGCATGGACAATTTTTGATGCACCAGATGCTGTATCCCGACGCCGTGCATCGGTTGATGCAGCGCGTGTGCGACCTGCATATCGCCAGGCTGGAAAAATGGCTCGGCGCCGTTGGGCCCTATATCGACGTCGTTTTGTTCGGCGACGATTTTGGCGGCCAGAACGGGCCGTTGATCTCGCTGGAGACGTACCGCGAGTTTTACAAGCCGTATCAGAAAATATTGTGGTTGCGCGCCAAGGAGCTGACCGACGTCAAGGTGCTGCTGCATTCCTGCGGCGGCATCGAGCCGTTTCTTGAGGATTTTATCGACATCGGTCTGGACGCCGTCAACCCGGTGCAGATCAGCAGTCGCGGCATGGACGCCCGCCTGTTGAAGCAAAAGTATGGCGGCCGCTTTACCCTGTGGGGCGGCGGCTGCGATACGCAGACCATGCTGCCCGACGCCTTGGACGAACAGATCAAGGCGCACGTCCGCGAACAGCTCGACATCCTGGCCCCGGGCGGCGATTTCGTCTTTCAGCAGGTGCACAACATCATGGCCAATGTGTCGCCGGAGAATATTGTCGTCATGTTTGAAGCAGTGCGGGAGTTTGGATAGCGCTTACGGCATGATTCCCTCGCGCCAAAGCTCCGGCTTTGGCGCATATCCGCCGCCGTAAGCCGTCGATGATATTGCGACCAAGCTCTGTTTGGTAAAAAATCAACAAGAGGGTGTATCTTATCTTGATCCCAAGCTCTGCTTGGGATCAAAAGCGATTTTTATTAAAAAACGCAAATTCCGCAAGGGGGTGTATCAAAAGCCCTCGATAGCGAGGCGGTGCCACAATATATGGATGTTTAGAACAATTAAATATCTATATATTGCGATCTACTAAGAGTTTAGGATACTTTTGATACAGCC
>JAJRST010000278.1 GCA_024278645.1 bacterium
TCCAAAGGCCAGCCGCCCCCTGGAATAGGTGACGCCGCCCGAGGGCACAACAAAAGACCGCGGTTCGTTAAACCGTTCCACGCGATAAGCGGCGCTAAACGGCGAGGATATGTTGTTGAGATTGCCGTAATGGCTGTTGCCCGCGGTGAACCCCGCTTTTGGCGTGACAAGCTGCACACTAAAGCCGACGCCCAGGCCTTTTGTAAAAGCCAATCCCGCCGGATTCCAGTACATGGCGCTCCAGTCGGTGGCGATCGCCCGATAGTTGCCGCCAAGCGCCTGCGCTCGTGCGCCGATGCCGGTTAGTTCCACGCCCGCGGCAAAAGCGCTGCCGGCAGTCAATAAACATATAACAATCAGGGCCGGTACGAATAGAGTCGCTTTTTTCATTTTACCTCCGGTTTGTTTGTGCCCTTGCTTGAGAAGAGAGTGGATGAATGCAGGTTTAAAATCTGGTAATTCTACGAAAAAAATATGCTATTGTCAATATTATTTTTGCCTCGATGAATTGCAAAAATAACAAGTTAGCTCATGAATGCCATAAACGACTGGGAAATGTCTTGCATTTTTTCAATTTATTTTATATCATTTTGAAGCAAATTCACGGCATAATAATTAACCTGTGGAGAATCTTGCATGGATGCTTCGAAACGCGAACGGCTTTTAAAAGCAGCAATCAAGGTGTTTGCACGCGACGGCTTTTTTAAAGCCAAAGTTGAAGAAATTGCCAAGCTTGCCGGCGTAGCGACGGGAACGACCTACCTTTATTTTAAAAACAAGGATGATCTTCTCATCTCTATTTTTGAGGAAGAGATGACGCCGATCATCGAGAAAACAAAAGCGGGCCTGTCAAAACACGAATCGCCGGAGGAACGAATAACAACATTTATTGCGCAACATTTTGCAATGGTTGAGCAGAACCCCGATCTGGCGTTGTTGCTGGAAGTTGAACTGCGGCAGAGCAATAAATTTCTGCATGAATATAAAGGCACCAAATTCAAAGAGTATCTTGACCTGGTCGGCGAAGCCTTTGCCGAAGGGCAAAGCAAGGGTCTCTTTCGTGAGGACATTCATCCCAGCATTTTCAAGCAAATGGTCTTTGGGGCCATCGATCAGATTTCGACAAACTGGACGCTGTCCAAGACCAAAAAATTCAAACTAAAGGATATCGGGCAACAAATAAGCACGGTGTTGCTCTCCGGGGTTCGTAAATAACGTTTTCATTTTCGTAAGAAATTGCTATCTTGAAAGTCCGGTTCAATAACGAGCCGGATTTTTTTTGTCGTCTGTTTCAGGTTAATAAACAAGGAATGTTGATGAACCAGGAGAAAAGCCCGGGGCGCGTTATTATTGTGCATCATAGCGAAATCGCGCTTAAAAAGGGCAACAGAAGTTTTTTCGAATCCAGGCTGAGAACCAATATTAAACAGTCTTTAAGGGATGTCCCCGGTGTGGACGTTCGCATCGACTTTGGTCGCTTTTTAATCTATTTGGAAGATTTTGTTGATATTGATCTTGTCGTACAGAGGCTGAAACAGGTCATCGGCATCGCCTCCTTCAAGGTCGCCTTTAAAGGAAGTTCCGATCCGGAAATACTAAAGGAGCAGGTCTTTGACAAAGTGAAGCATCTGCAATTCGAATCCTTTCGCGTCGATACGCGGCGGGCGGACAAGCAATTCCCCTTTAAATCGGTGGAAGTCAACCAAATCGTCGGCGCGCGCATCCATACGGCCATGAAGAAGCGGGTCGATCTGAAAAATGCGCAGCTTGTCGTCAATATCGAGATATTCAACAAGCAGGTGTTTTACGCTGTCGATTCCTACCCGGGCGAGCGCGGGCTGCCGGTGGGGTCGACAGGAAAGGTGGTCAGTATGTTGTCGGCGGGCATCGATTCGCCGGTGTCTTCGTTCCGCATGATGAAGCGCGGCTGCCAGGTCATTTTCGTTCATTTTCACAGCTACCCGTTTACGGAAAAGAGCTCGGTTTACAACGCCATAGAGCTGGCCCGTAAACTGACCGTTTATCAGAACCATTCTAAAGTCTATATTGTGCCGCTGGGGGATGTGCAAAAAGAGATCATCATCGCCTCGCCGCCCAAGCTGCGGGTGGTGATGTATCGCCGCATGATGTTTCGCCTGGCCGAACGCATCGCCCAAAAAGAGGGCGCCCGCGCCATCATCACCGGCGAGAGTCTCGGCCAGGTGGCCTCGCAAACGCTGGAAAATATCGCCGCCATTTCCGAGGTGGTGGACATGCCGGTGCTGCGTCCGCTCATCGGCATGGAAAAAGAGGAGATTATCCGCAGCTCCCGGCAAATCGGTCTTTTTGAGATATCCATCGAACCCTGCGCCGATTCGTGCAGCTACCTCGTGCCGCAAAGGCCGGAGACAAAAGCCAGGCCGGAGCAAGTTCATGCCGCGGAAGAAAAAATGGGCGACTGGCAGGCGTTGCTTGACAGGGCGCTGCAGGAAACCGAAGTGGAGCAGCTTGATTTTCCCGAATAATGCCTTTCAGTCCGTCATTTTACCGTCAAATCGTTTTGCCCCAAATGGTATTGCCGTGAATTATTTCGATCTCGATCATTTTGTCTTTTACAACGGTTCGCCGCAATAGGGACACAGCTTCCAGTCGGCCTGCACGCTTTTGTGGCATTTGGGGCATGTCTGTTTCAAGTTCTCGCCGCAGTTGGGGCAAATATTAAAATCCGCTTGAACGGGCGTTTTGCACGCCGGGCACACACTTGAAGGCGTAGTCATAACCGGGCCGGGCATCGCAGCGCCCGACCGCACGATGAGATAGATGACCAGGCCCACCACGTTGCCCACAAAGACCAGCAAAGCCCACAGGATGCCGCTCATGCCTCGCCGTTCGGCGTCGCTGTAAACCCATACGGCGAGGAGAATCCACAACAGCGACATCAGCAAGAAGGGAAGCGTTGTCGGCAATATCGGCGGTCGTGCGAGGTCTTGCATCATTTCCACCATAAAGTGGGCTGGAGCGCCGCCGTGAAAAGCGCGAAAGAACATGAAATGTCCCACCGGCCAAAGGGCAAAGACGAGCAGGACGATGATGACCACGGAGAGCACAAGACCGCCGCTTTTAGAGTAGGACATGATTTTCTCCGTGACTTTGTGTTGGAATGATTTTCTGCTGAATTAAAACCGGGATGAACAACGCCGTCACAATATTTTGCGCCAAAACAAAAAGCGCGAAAACGGCCGCCGCCTGACAAGTGAGAGCGCTCCGTTCGCAAAAAAGCAGGGCAAAAATGGCGGTGAGCAGAGCGAGGGTGAAAAGAATGCTCAAAGCGAGAGCCGTTTTGGGCGATCGCCAAAATTGCACCGCCGTATGAAATAACAGGCGCCTCGATGGCGGCTTTTGTCCGGCGATTTTGGTAAACATTTTTCGGGTTTGCATGACCACCCAGTTGGGCGTTTCAAGGTCAACGCCTTTGAATTGTTGCACCGTGCGAGCGAACTGCGAACAGCAGAGGCACGATCGCAGATGCGCCGCCTCGTCAAGCGTCAGCGGCTCCCGTACCGCCAGTTTTTTTTCTATTGTTTTACATTTCATAGTTCACGCCGTGTTGAAATCTTTAAGCTCCTTTCTCAATTTTTGTACGGCCTTGTAAATTGTCGCCTTTACCGTCCCTTCGGCGCAGCCCATGATCTCGCTGATGTCATGGATTTTAAAGCCCTCGATGTACGCCAAGGTGAACATCATTCGTTGCTTTGGAGAAAGCTCCCTTATGGCCGCGGCCAGGGCATCGCGCATTTCGAAAGAGGGCGCTTTTTCATCGTCCGCGATCTTCCAAATTATATTCGCCTGTTCTCCCTCGCTTCCAAGAAAAAACCTGCGAATTTTCAATTTCCGCAATTCATCGCGAAACAGGTTGACGGCCGTGGTAAAAAGAAAGCTTTTAAAATTTTTGATCCGGCCTCCCCGGGCGATGTGCTGGGCGACGCGAAGCCAGGTTTCCTGGTAAATATCTTTGGCCATGGACGGGGAGTCGCTCAAATAACGAACATAGCGGTAAAGAGC
The DNA here is from genome assembly GCA_024278645.1 of bacterium. Lineage (GTDB taxonomy): Bacteria > Zhuqueibacterota > Zhuqueibacteria > Residuimicrobiales > Krinioviventaceae > JAJRST01. The sequence continues at coordinate 4,042 of JAJRST010000278.1, forward strand.
GCGCTCGTGCTCACGAAACAGCGTGTCAAGTCGACGCACTTGCTCTTCTCTTCGCTCCTGTGGCACCGATTCTTGGGACGGCATCTATTCCTCTCCAATCCGGTGAACTCGACCATGTAGACGAATGAGGCGGGAAATGGTTTATTCGGAATATAAAAAATACTCGTAATGTTTCAATCTTTTTTTAAATGGACGCATTAACTTTGAAATCACTTGACAGAGTAACTTTAAACCATTATATTCGCGCCGTGAAATTAGCCGGGGTTGACATACAGAATCCGACGATTCTGGCGCCATTGGCGGGGTGGTCGGATGCGCCTTTCCGAAAACTCTGCAAGGAGTTCGACGTGGGCATGGTGTATACGGAAATGGTCAGCGCCGACGGCGCCATCCGCCGTCAGAAAAAGACGCTGGAGCTGGCCGGGTTCGACGAATCGGAGCGCCCCATCGCCATTCAGGTCTTTGGCGCGGAGCCGGAGACCATGGCCGGGGCGGTGGAGATTATCTCGCGCATGACGCCGGACTTTGTCGATATCAATTTCGGCTGCCCGGCGAAAAAAGTGGTCAAACGCGGCGCCGGTTCGGCGTTGATGCGCGACTTGCCGCTGCTGCAAAAGGTGGCGCGGGCCGCCGTGGAGGCGACCTCCATTCCAGTCTCCGCCAAACTGCGCAGCGGCTGGGACGTCGAATCCATCAATGTCGTTGAAGCGGCGCAGCGACTTCAGGACGTGGGCGTGCAAATGCTCGCCGTGCATCCGCGCACGCAGACGCAGCA
>JAJRST010000279.1 GCA_024278645.1 bacterium
GCAAACAGGCTTTTCACCGCCCGCGGATAACAGGCGGCAATTCTTACGGATTTGGCCGCAGCAATTTGTTTAAGCGCCTGGTCGCCACGTGCGGACGCGTCGCACAGATCGGCGACGGCTTTAAAAGAGACGCCGCTGTCAACCAGGCTTTTTAACACCTTATTCTTCACTTCATCAGGCACAACGCGGGCGAACGCACAGCGACAGTAGACAATGTATGGTTTTTGCTTCATCATGGTCGGCTCCCTAAATCGCAGTATCTCTGAATACCGGCTCCGGCTGCGAGGGTTTGAAATATTCCAAATGCTCAACAGTGATGGCGGGATTATGGCGACCGTCGCTCACAACATCTCTGACGGCGTCGCCAAGAGTATCCGGTTCGGCTTCCGCCCTGAGGTTGACGATCAAACGTCCGTGCTGCAACTCCTCCGGCAATGACCGTGAAAGCTCGGGCGTGTGATCATTGCGTACAAGATTCACCACGGCTAAATCGCCGTAAAGATTTTCGTCGGGATACAGCACCATTTTTAGATGGGCGATTTCCGCCCCCTGCTGATGCAGTCGTTGTTTTATACGATCGGCGCAACGCAGCAGGGCTTCGTTTCCATTCCACGGTTCGTCCGCTTGCAAAATCAGCGTTGCATTCAGCCACCCCAATAAAGCCTCGCCCTGGCCGTAAACATGGTAGTCCACGTCCATTGTGCTGCTTTTTTTCAGCCGGGACGCCGTGATGTGCTCAAAAAAAGGCAAAAGCCCGTCTCCGGTTCTGGCGGAGCATATATAAATGTCAGCGTCGGCGTATTCCCCGGCGAGCGTCTGCTTGAGCAACAGAAGTTGTTCTGCTGAAACGAGATCGCTTTTATTGATGACGATCACATTCGCCTCTTCCAACTGCTTTCGATAAATATAAATCACTTTATCGGAAAAGGACTTGCCCGATTTAATTTTAAAAATTCGCAAAGCTCTGACAGGGTCCACCGCCACGGTGAGCGGCGCAATGATATAATTGTCGCCGTACAAGCGCTGCAAGGGGTAGCTGACGGTCGCCATAAGGTCGGTGCAACTGCCGACAGGTTCCGCAATAAAAACGTCCGGGCGCGCTTCCCTGGCCAGCTTTTGCGATGCATCCACCAGGGAATTAAAGCGACAACAAAAACAGCCGCCGGAAATTTCTTCCACGGGAAAGCCGCTTGTTTTCAGGAAAGCGGTGTCCACCAGCATTTCTCCCTGGTCATTGGTGACAAGCCCCACTTGCAGTCCTTTCGCGGATAAATATTCGGCCAACTTGAAAATCAATGTCGATTTTCCCGCCCCGAGAAAGCCGCCGATCATGATGTAGCGTGATTTTAAAGACATAAACGCCTGGTCTCCCGATAGTTGTTTGTTCGTTGGCGATGTTTTTTCGATTGTCATTCGCCTTTTATTTTCTCGATGGTCTCGTCCAGAAAAATGATATACTGATGAACATCGAGGCTGTTTTCCTCCGGCCGACCTTTTGCAATGTAAAGCCAGCCGTCCGTGTAAGGACGGCGAAAGATGACGTCCGGCTGCTCTTGCAACAGCTCGTTTTCCTTTTCAAATTCGCCGTCGATGACGCCGTAAATGTCCGATATCGCCTTGAATCCCTCAATCCAGCCAATCGTCTGACCGACGACGACGGGTGCGCCCGGATCGAGTTCAAGGCCAAGTTCCACAATGTCGCCAAGCATTCTCACTGAAAATTTTGTTAAACCGATTTTCCAGCGATCCTCTCCCAGCGATTGCATCCAAAAGTGGGATGGAGTATATAAATAGTTTTCAGGCAGCCGGGTCCTGAAATAGGAGCGCTTGTAATAGATCCCGCCGCTCTCTTGCTCAATTGAACTCATTGACCGTGATTTCCTCCTGAACAGGCGAGGCGTGCTTTTGTTTTTGCGCCTGCTTTTCTTAGTTTATGAACCGCTTTGATGATATATTCGCCGGCGATTCGAATTTCATCTTCCGTGGTATAGCGCCCGACGCCCACACGAATCGTCGCCTGGGCAAGCTCGTAAGGAACGGAAATGGCTTTTAAAATGTAGGACGGTTCGGGAATGGCTGAAGAGCAGGACGCGCCGGCGGATACTGCAAGATGATCTCCAAGCTGCGTGAGCAACGCTCTTCCGTCGATGCCGGAGAAACTGACATTAAGATTTCCCGCTAAACGCTGCGTCTGATGCCCGTTGAAGGCGAGGCCGTCCAGCCCGTTTTCAAGGGCCGTCTTTAGCATGTCTCGCAAGCGGGCCACACGTTTTTGCTCCTTCGCCCTGCTGTTTTTAATAATATCACAAGCCTTTCCCAATCCGACAATGCCCGGGACGTTCAACGTGCCGGAACGATGCCCGCGCTCATGGCCGCCTCCGTGCAGCAAGGGTGCAAGGCGTACGCGTGGATTCTTTCGCCTGACATAGAGAGCGCCAACGCCCTTGGGTCCGTAAATTTTATGTGCGGATAATGACAACAGATCGACGCCCAGCTTTTCCACATCAATCTCCTCGCTGCCAATCGCCTGGGAGGCGTCACAATGAAAGAACACATTCCTGGACCTGGCAATTTTGCCGATCGCCTTTATATCGTGTATAACGCCGATCTCGTGGTTTGCATACATGATTGTTACAAGAATCGTCTTGCCGGTCATGGCGCTTTCCACGTCATTCACGTCAATCATTCCATCCTTGTCCACAGGAATATAAGTGACGTTGCACCCTTTTTGTTCCAGGGATTTACAACAATCCAGGACGGCCCGGTGTTCGGTCTGCACCGTAATGATATGGTTGCCCCTGTTTCGATAAAACGCGGCGACCCCCTGGATCGCCAGGTTAATGGATTCCGTAGCGCCGCTGGTAAAGATGATGTCCTGCGGCGCGGCGCCGATCAGTCCGGCGACGCTTGCCCGAGCCTCGTCTACGCCCGCTTCCGCCTCGCTGCCGTAGACATGCGAACGGCTGGACGCGTTGCCGAATTTCTCGGAAAAATAGGGGGCCATGGCGTCAAAGACGGCGGCATCGACCGGCGTCGTCGCGTGGTGATCAAGATAAATAGGCTTCATGGTTTTTCTTTATAATCCGATTTGTTTGCTAAACATGCCAATATTTACGCGCCGTCGTGTTCGGCTTCTCGTTGCAGAATTTTAATTTTTTAGGGGACAGCGTTTCCCCATGCTCGGACGGCTCTGTCCGGCCTTAAAGTTTCGGTGTTATGTGTTCTGATCTGTTCCTGGTTGTAAAGTTACGGACTGTTGTAGCTCGGGGATGGTGTTGAGGCATCCTGCATACAGCCCCTTCCGCCGCTGTACGGCTATGACTGTTATGTTATAGTTAGAAAATTTCAGAACAATATGCAAGGTTTTTTTTAAGTCGAAAACGAATCCCTCTCGCGGCCAAGCTCCGGCCTGGCAGCGTCCCTCGATGTTGAGCTTGCCGGTCTTTAGGGCCAAGCGCGCTTGGCGATGGAGATTATGTTTTGGAAAAAGCAGCGCGGGTGTTCCCAAGCGGGAGCTTGGGAACGAACAGTCAACGCCAGTGTCTTTAACAAGGCAAGGCTTTCCTGCAATTGTTCATAAAACCGGGCATCCGTCCGAATGCGCGATTGTTCGGGGCTCTTGCCGAGTTGGCCTCGATGTCCCGGGCAGAGGCCAGGGTTCATCCTCCGGCCCGGGATGGGAATCCCGGGACGATAAAAGCCCCATGCACGGGGATGACCACTTGACTTGTCTTTTGAAATTTATCATTGACTAATTCAAACTAATAGTTTAATTTAGCACCATGTACATTAAAAGACAATTAAAAACAAGCGCGGACAAGGCGGCAAAGGGGTTCCCAGCCATTTTGATTACCGGGCCCAGACAATCGGGAAAGACAACTTTTCTCAAACAAGAATACGGGGCGACGTCGCACTATGTAAGTTTCGACGATCCGCTGCAAAGACAATTTGCCGACCAGGATGCAAACGGATTTTTGGATCAGTTCAAGGGCAAACCCGTTATTCTGGATGAAATTCAATAAAGGCCGCCGCCGACTCGCTCTAGTCAACATGAGTCTCGTCCGTCGCCAAAAACCGCGGCGGCTTTCGATGTTTCGTCCCCTGCTCGTAAGCGTAGGCGATTTGCAGCAAAACCGGTTCGCTCCAGGCGCGACCGTAAAA
>JAJRST010000280.1 GCA_024278645.1 bacterium
CTCGGCATCTTCGTGTTTTATCTTGCGAAAGAAGGAAACGAGTCGTTCTTCTTTTAACTTTTCCTGTTCGGGCGAATCAGCGCCCAGGTGAACATCAGAGAAAAAGTAAATCTTGCCCATTAAAGTCCTTTGTAATGTTGTTTTAAAATAACAATCCTGTTGCAAAAATGCAAGCATGACGATTGCCATGTTCGCACGGCAAAAATATCCAATTATGACGATGAACAATTTTGAAGAAAAACATATTTTTATTACTTTAGAGCCGAATGGAGGCGTCATGATTTTTCAGGCATTTGCAAAAATAAATATCGGCTTGCGCGTTCTCGGCAAGCGTCCCGATGGCTTTCATAACATCGAAACCTTTTTTCAACAGATCGATCTTTGCGACGAGCTTGCCATAAGCGCCACGACAGACGGCGACATTCGCATCGAATGCTCCGACAAGGAATGTCCGACGGATGAGAGCAACCTCGCTTATCGAGCCGCAGCGTTGTTGAAAGAAAAAATCGGCGATCCCGGAATCGGCTGTCGTATAAAAATACACAAACGCATTCCAATGGGCGGCGGCCTGGGAGGCGGCAGCAGCGACGCCGCCGCAACCCTGACGGCGTTGAATAAACTTTGGCGCAGCGCATTCTCCAATGGCGAGCTGATGGAAATGGGCGCCGCCCTGGGCTCCGACGCGCCGTTTTTCATACTGGGCGGGCTGGCGCTTGGCACGGGACGCGGCGAAATTTTACGACCGATAAAAACAAGGATTCCATATTACGGCGTCTTGATATGCCCGGGCGTTCGCGTATCAACGCCTTGGGCCTATAAAAACCTGAATTTAAGCTTGACAAATAACAATAAAATCGGTAAATTTATCGACTTTATTGCCGAGCTAGGCGATACTTCTCGCTGGGCGATGCGTTTTCCCAATGAACTGGAAAACGTTGTTTTTCAAAAACATAAAAGCTTTCGGGATATTGTTGACGAGCTGTACGCCGCCGGCGCATTTTATGCGAGGATGTCCGGCAGCGGCTCTACGCTTTTCGGTCTGTTCGATGCCAGAAACAAAGCCGAAAAGGCAAAATTGCATTTCCAAAAACGACATCAAACAATTTTGTTTGAACCGGTATACAGATAGTTTGGGGCGTCGGCAAGCGGCAAGCCTCTGGATTTTGGATCCAGCACTCGGAGGTTCGAATCCTCCCGCCCCAGCATAGTTTGACAGATGGAAATGACGGAGATCGGCGAGATTTTCGTCATTTTTTTCGTCCGCAATAAACCAAAGGTTTCGTGGATTATGGACAGGCCATTTAATGGCAAAATCTTTTCAGGACGTTCGAACCCCGAACTGGCAAAAAAAATAGCCGAATGTCTTGGGCAGCCCCTGGGCCACGTCGTCACAAAGAACTTTTCCGACGGCGAAATCTGGGTCAAGTATGAAGAGAATATTCGCGGTACAGATGTATTCATCATCCAGCCGACGAATGCACCGGCCGACAACCTCATGGAGCTTCTCATCATGCTTGACGCCGCCCGCCGCGCTTCGGCGCATCGCATCACGGCGGTCATTCCCTATTTTGGCTACGCCCGCCAGGACAGAAAAGATCAACCTCGCGTATCCATTACAGCGAAACTGGTCGCCAATCTCATCGTCAAAGCCGGCGCAGATCGTGTTTTGACGCTTGATTTACACGCGCCGCAAATCCAGGGTTTTTTCGATATTCCCTTTGATCATCTTTACGGCGCCGCGGTTTTTGTCGAAAACATTGCCAAGATGAAACTGGAAGACCTGGTCGTCGTTTCGCCCGACATTGGCGGCGTACACCTGGCTCGCTCCTACGCCGGCCGCCTCAAAACCGAACTGGCGCTTCTCAATAAGAAGCGAATCGAACACAACGCCTGCGTGGTTACGGAGTTTATCGGCAATGTTGAAAATAAAAATGTTCTGATCGTCGACGATCTGATCGATACGGCAGGCACTCTTATAAACGGCGTGGAAATGCTGAAACAAAAGGGCGCCAAAAATATTTATGTATCATGTACGCACCCGGTGCTGTCCGGCAACGCCATCGAACGTATTGAAAATTCCGTGATCACCAAAGTGTTCTTTACAGACTCGATTCATCTGCCGCCGGAACGTCGCACCGCCAAAATGGAAATTCTCAGCGTCGCTTCGCTGCTGGCGGACGCCATCTCTCGGATACATGACGAAAAATCAATCTCGGACCTTTTTCCGCAAAAAGACGGTCCCATGCACTGAAGAAATTAGAATGACAACTGGAGATAAAAAATGGCAGAGGTAAAATTAAACGTCGAAACACGCAAAGGCGTCGGAACGCAGGCGGCGAAAAAATTGCGCGCCGTCGATAAAATACCCGGGATATTCTACATCCACGGCAGCAAAAACATCCCCATTACAATAGACCGCACAGAGTTGCATTCCATTTGGGGGACGGAAGCCGGCCTTCTTGACATTGGGTTCGACGGCAAGGCGCACAAAAAAGGCGTCATCCGCGACATCCAATTTGATCCCGTCAAAGGCAATCCCATTCACATCGACCTGATGGGCATCAAAATGACCGAGAGAATCAAGATGAGCGTGCAGGTGCATCTCGTCGGCACGCCGGAAGGCGTGAAAACTCATGGCGGCATCCTGCAGCACACGCTGCGTGAAATTGAAGTGGAATGTTTGCCTTCCGATATTCCGCCCGCCATCGAACTTGACGTCTCCGCGCTCAATATTGGCGACAACCTTCAGGTTTCAGATATTGAACTGGAAAATGTGGTTATCCTCACCGATGCGGATTCCGTGCTCGCCACGGTCAGCCCGCCGCGAGTAACCGAAACCGCAGTTGAAGCCGAAGAGGAATTGGAAGAAGGAGAAGAAGGCGCACAGCCGGAAGTTCTTTCGCAAAAGGCAGAGGATGAGGAATAAACGCCTCTTGTTCGACGTCGATGTCAAATAAATACCTGATAATCGGTCTCGGCAACCCGGGGCTGAAATATCGCAAGACGCGCCACAATATTGGTTTTCTTGTCGTTGATCGTTTGGCACAAGCAATGGGCGTGCGCCTGAAAAAGGGACGCGGCCCTTACGAAATCACAGAATTTCAGATTGACGGCAAATCGGTGTTGCTGGCCAAACCGCTGACTTTTATGAACAACAGCGGTCAGGCGGTTGCGGAGCTGGTCAATTACTTTGATATTGATTTTTCGCACCTGCTTGTCATACTGGATGAAGTGGAATTAGACTTTGGCCGTCTGCGGCTGCGAGCGCAAGGAAGCGCCGGCGGCCACAACGGTCTCCGCTCCATCATCCAACATTTGAACACAAAATTATTTGCTCGTTTGCGCATCGGCATTGGGACTGAATACGCAAGGAAGGATATGACAAAATTTGTCCTGTCCAACTTTTCCAGAAATGAGCAAAAAGAGTTAGACTTTATACTCGATCAGGCGGTTGACGCCGTTCTCGGCTTTATTCGGGACGGCATCGACAAAGCGATGACGCAATACAATCGATCGTAATCAAAACAGTCCGATCCGGTTCGACGCTCTATTTGCAGCATTTCCTCGCATTGTCCCCATGCTATTTTGCGGCAACGCAAAACAGGCGCATAATTTTCTTTGATAAAACATTAAAATTCATTTAATTCCTATAATTCGAAGAACGGAGGACGTTTTGCGAAAGTATGAAACTATCTTTGTCATTGATTCACTTTTAAAAAGTGAGGAAATAGACAACATCATTAACAAATACGAACGCTTTATTTCGGCAAACGGCGGGCAGATCGAGGCGATCGAGCGTTGGGGCAAGAAGCGTTTGGCGTATGAAATTAAAAAACGCCAATACGGCTATTATGTCCTCATTCGATTCGACGGTCTGCCGACAATGATCAAACCGCTGGAACGTGAATATCGTTTGAATGAATCCCTGCTTCGCTTTAAAACGCTGCTCATGCCCAAAGTGGCGTTAAAGCACCTTGCTGATCAGCAAAACAAGGCAGCCGCGGCAAAGGAAGCAGCGGAGGCTGCTAAACCGGTCTCGACGCCAACGGAGGAGAACGAGGCGCCCCCGGAAGCGACTGCAGCAACCGAGCCCCCCGTAACAACAGAAGAGACCGTGGCGCCGGAAGAAGCCCCCGCAAGCGAGGAAGCAACGGCAACAGAACCGGAAGCCGCTGCCGAGACGGCGGAAGCTGCCGACGAAGCTGTTGGCACGGGAGAAGCTGCCGAGACGACGGAAACTGCCGATCCGGCGGAAGCCGTTGAAACGGAAAAAGAGACCGAGGCCAAAGAGGAGAGCGAAGAAAACAAAGAATAACAGCATCGCTCAAAAACAGTTTTTATAATTTTCGAAATTGCAGATTAAACGTCGGCCCATTCAAACGCCGACAGGAGTCTTATAATGGCAGAACTAAAAATGCCAGATATAAACAATGTGTTGATTGCCGGCAACGTCACCCAGGCGCCGGTGCTTCGCAGAACCACAAACGGAACGCCGGTGGCTAACTTTTATATCGCTTCGAACAGAAAGTATCGTGACAACTCCGGCATCTGGCGAGAAAATGTGTGCCACGTGGGCGTCGTTGCATGGCATAAACTTGCGGAAACATGCATTGATTCGCTCAAGGTTGGCAGCTCTGTTTTGATCGACGGTGAAATGCAGAGCCGCACATGGAAGACCGAAGACGGTTCGTCGCGCAGCATTGTCGAAATTCGCGCCCGGCGAATCCAGTTTCTCGAACCGAGCGCGACAAAAGACGTCGAAGAAGTGAAAACGCCGGAAGCGACGACGCCGGAAAAGCCGCAGCCCGACGACACTGCATTTCAACTCATCGAACCAACCGATTTTGATTTCGGTTACCAGGATTTGAAAATATAAAGCAAAATAGAAAGGCTTTACCATGCTGAAAAAGAAAAGAATTTGCCGTTTTTGTGAAGAGGGAATAGAATATATTGATTTCAGAGATGATAAACGTCTGACCCGTTTTACCACCGAACAGGGTAAAATCATTCCCCGCCGCACTTCCGGCACCTGCGCAAAACATCAGCGACAGTTGGTGCGATCGATTAAAATCGCACGCGAACTTGCATTAATCCCATATATTTCCGATTTGGCCAAATAATCTAAAGTAGGAAAAGGAAGAATGAAGATTATATTAAAGAATGATATCGAAAAACTGGGCAAAGCCGGTGAAATTGTCGAGGCCAAGCGTGGCTACGCCCGAAACTATCTTATCCCCAAAGGCCATGCCGTTGAAGCGTCAAGCGCTAATATGAAAATATATGAACAGGAACGCCGGGCCATTGAACGCAAAACGCAACAAGAAATCGAGGAAGCCCAGGCGTTGGCGGCCAAATTGAGCGGCGTCTCCATCACGGCCACTGTTCAGGTTGGCGAAGAAGACAAAGTCTTTGGCGCCGTCACCAATCAGAATATTGCCGATCTGCTGGTCGAAAAAGGATTCGAAATTGATCGCAGAAAAATCATGCTCGACGAACCGCTAAAAGCGCTTGGCGTTTTTGAAGTTCCCGTCAAACTGCATAGCCAGGTAGAAGCTCAAATCAAAGTTTGGGTAGTGAAAGAATAGGACATCATCATCTACCCTGGGGCGTTTAATAATATGTTTTTTTGGACTCTTTTGCTAGCCCACGTCATTGGAGATTTTCCGCTTCAAACGGACGCCATTTTCCGTTTGAAGACCCGGTACACATGGGGTGTATTGCCCCATGTCGCAATTTGTACGATTATGAATATCATCGTGCTCGTACCTTATTTGAGCGACAAGTATGCCTGGATCGCCATTGTTTTTCTCGGCGTCGTGCATATTGTGTTGGACCGAACAAAAATCACCGTGGCCGAAAAAATAGCAAAAGACAACTTTTTGCAATTTTTAATCGACCAGCTTTTGCATGTGCTTTCAATATTGCTGACAGCATGGTGGCTTTCACATGCCATAGACGCCTCCGGGTTTGAGGTCTCCGGCCCGTTGGCCAACCGCGAGTTCATTATCCAACTGGCGGCATTGATTTTTGCGGCATTTGGCGGCGTGCCCGTCATCTTTTATGCCAAAAAATATGTGGCGACCAAAAATACGGACGCAACCGCCTCGACCATCTATCCGGCGTTCATTAAACGCGTGCCAGGATATTTCGAACGCTTTTTGGCGACGCTCGGCATTATTTGGGGCGGATGGTGGCTGCTGCTTGCCATCGGCGCCTTTTTGCCTCGCTTGCTGGTCAACTGGCGCGATGAGAACCATTCGCTGCTCATCGTCAATGTCGTCATCGGCTTTACCATCAGCCTTTTATGCGGCTTGTTTGTGATCATCATCAGATAAAAATAAGAAGAAAAATTAATTGACTTTCAGTTGAACATCCCTTATTTTTAATATTAACAATGACGAAGATAATTTATTTGACCTGACACGAGAAAAGTTAGGAAAGACACATGGAAAAATCATATCCGGAATGCTTAAAGTGTAAAATTGGCGTGCTTATTCCACTTTCAGATTATGGCCGCGAGGGGTCTTCCATTCTCTACAAGGCATGGGTATGTACGAATCCCGAATGCGGGTACAATTTGCGAATCGACAATGGAGAGATAAGCCGAGGCGACGTCATTCGAAAAACAACAAAGTAGGACGCACCGGACGCCGGGGGTATGGCGTAACGCCAATGTTGTCCAATCGAAAAATTCGCTTGTCTTTATATTCAAAGAAAAAGTTGAAGATGTATGGCCCCAAATCGCAAATTATGGGAAAAAGGAAGATTCTTTTGGGATCGACATAAAGTCAAAATCGCCGCTACACTGTTTGCGGTTTTTATCTGGTTTTTAGTCGTTATGGGGGACAATTATGAATACCGCACCACCATACCCATTGAGATTACGCAGCCAAATCCCGATTACATTATTACTTCGCCGATACCGGAAAAGGCGGCGGTGCAACTTCAAGGATCCGGCAAGTACCTTTTCAGCTTTATACTCTTTCGCGAGGGCCGGCTGCGAATAAATATTGACAAAGACCCGGGCGTTTATATCATTCGACCTTCCGACAATGATATTTCCCTGACAGGCAATTCGAAAAAGCTCTACTCTCGCCGTCTGCTGTGGCCGGACACTATTGTGGTCAAAATCGAAAAACTCATCACCCGAAAAATACCCGTCAAAAACAACATCGCCCTAAAGCCGCAGCCTGGCTATACGATCGTTGGCGACGTCGTCTACGAACCTGACTCGGTGCGCGTTCGAGGGCCGGAAAGCGCGGTGCGTGCGCTTGATTCGCTTTACACACAATCACTGCAAATCAGCGATCTCCGATTTCCATTCAGCAAAAAGTTTAAAATCATCCAACCGCCGAATGAGCAGATCACAATTCTCGATCCGGAAATTACAGTAGAAGCTGATATACAAAAACTATTGGAAAAGACAATCACCAATGTGCCGGTCATTGTCCGTTACCTGCCGCACCAAATCGACGCCATTGTCATACCGGCGCAGTTGTCGCTAAAAGTGCAGGGCGGCGTCAACGTCGTGTTTCGCCTCACAGCCAAGGACATAAACGCCTATATCGAATACCGGGAGAACCTGGACATTCGCGGCGGCGATTTTCCCGTGGAGATAGAACCCATTCCCGGCGTTCGCTTTAGAGACATCAAGCCGGATCGATTCAAGGTGCGGCTCATTCGTCGACAAGACTGAGAAAGAACAATGCTTATTTTAGGTATAGAAACTTCATGCGATGAAACAAGCGCCGCCGTGGTCGATGATCAGACGGTGCTGTCGAACATTATCGCCACGCAGAGCATTCACGCGGAATACGGCGGCGTCGTTCCGGAATTCGCCTCGCGCGCCCATATCCGGCAGCTCGTGCCCATCATCGACATGGCGCTGCAGGAAGCAAAATGCAACCTGAAAGATATGGACGGCATTGCCGTCACATTCGGCCCGGGACTGGCCGGTTCGCTGCTCGTCGGTCTTTGCATGGCCAAGGGGCTGGCCATGAGCCTGGACAAGCCCTTTATCGGCGTCAATCACATCGAAGGCCACATCCTCGCCGCAGCGGCGGAGGACCCGAACCTGGACTATCCGTTTATCGCGCTTGTCGCCTCCGGCGGGCACTCGATCCTCGTCCATTCGCAAAAGCCCCTGTCGTTTCAAATTATCGGCCAAACAATCGACGACGCGGCCGGCGAGGCTTTTGACAAAGTCGCCAAAGTGCTTGGCCTCGGCTACCCCGGCGGGCCGCTCATAGAAAAGGCGGCGCGCGACGGCGACGACAAGGCCATCGCCTTTCCCAGGGCGTTGATGGACAAGGACAATCTTAACTTTAGTTTCAGCGGCCTCAAGACATCGGTGCTCTATTACGTGCAGGCGCAAAAGCGAAAGAACAATGCCATCTCGGTTGCGGACGTGGCCGCCAGCTTTCAACGCGCCGTGGTCGAGGTGTTGGTTGAAAAGACGTTCCGAGCCCTGGGAAAATATAATTGCAAAAACCTGGTGCTGGCCGGAGGCGTCATTCGCAATTCCGTATTGCGCCGGGCTTTTGAAAACAGATGCCTCGCCGAAAACATCGTCCTGCGCATACCGGCGCCGATCCTTTGCACCGACAATGCCGGCATGATCGCCCGCGCCGGCCATGTACGCCTCGGTCGCGGCGAGCATTCCGAATTCGACCTTGACGTTATTCCCAACCTGTCCCTGAGCGATTTATGATATCAACATTAAAGAATCTTCACCTTGATCTTTCCATAACGTTTCCTCTCTTTCTCGCGGTTGTTCTGGCCATCGTTCTCTTCACGGTCTTTATTTACCGGCGAACCAATCCCATCATTCCGAATTTTCTTAAAACCACGCTCGTGGCGCTGCGCATCGGCGCTTTATTGCTGACCTTGCTCGTACTCTTGGAATCGACGCTGCGGATTTTCCATGAAAAGAAAAACCCGCCGCTGATCGCCGTGGCCGTCGACAATTCCGCCAGCATGACCATAAAAGACAAGGCCGGCCCCCGCGCCGAAACGGTTCACGAAATTCTGAAAAATGATCTTTTCAAGGAACTGGAAAAAGATTTCAAGCTGAAATTCTACACCTTTGCCAACATCGTTCAAGAGTTCGATGCCACGAAAAACGATTCGATCGAATTTATCGGCGATGCCACGGACATCCAAAACGCGTTAGAGGTCATCAAGGAAAAAAACATCTCGGACAATCTTAACGGCGTGGTGCTCATTTCCGACGGCGCCTACAACGCCGGCGGCAACCCGGTTCGCGCCGCCGAAGAACTCGGCATACCGGTGTACACGGTGGCCGTCGGCTCGGCGGAGCCGATGACCGACCTGGCGATTACCGACGTAGAATCCAACCCCTTTGCTTACGCCGGGCAGTCCACGCCCATTCGAGTAACCGTGCACAATTCCGGCTTTTCCTCATTGACGCTGCCCCTGCAACTTTTCGCCGATGGCGCCATTGCAACAACGGAGACCCTGCACATTCCGCCATCGCCGGCGGACAAGACGATTACACTGCACTACACGCCCCAAAAAGTGGGGCGACAAAAACTAACGCTGTTCCTGCCAACGCAGGACGGGGAGCAAACGGCGGCGAACAACCAGCGCACGCTGTATATCGATGTGTTCAAATCAAAGCTGAATATTTTGCTGATCGCCGGCAGCATTTCGCCGGACATCTCCTTCATCAGGAGGCTGTTGACGACGGATCGTTACAAAGTTGACGCGCTCATTCAAAAACGCCCCGGCCGGTTTTACGAGAAACGTTCGCCCGACGAGCTTTCGGATGCGGATATGTTCATTCTGTACGATTTTCCAACGGCCGGCTCCAGCCGCGATTTTATGGACGCCCTGTTGCAGACGCTTGCGACTAAAAAGCAGCCGATTCTTCTCATTCCCGGTAAAAACGCCTCCATGCCGGAATTGAAAAGATTATCCGATTACATCCCGGTGCAATCGGCGCAACGACCGCGGCGCGAACGGCTTGTGTACCCGCAGCTCTCCCCGCTCGGCGAGACGCATCCGATCATGCAAGTCTCCGCGGATCAGACCCACTCCCGTCTGGTATGGAGTGAGCTGCCGCCGGTTTTCAACTCCTTTTCCGTGCAACAGCTCGCCGCGAACGCCAAAGTTTTGGCTTATGCCCGCGTCGAAGGCCAGGGCGGAGGCAAGCTGTCGCCTCTCCTTGTCATACGCAGCAACGGCGCGCAAAAGTCGGCCGCCCTGTTCGCGCATGAATTATGGCGATGGGATTTAATGATGTGGGGCATCGATCGCTCCGATGACGTCTGGCGCAATTTGCTCGTCAATTTAGCGCGATGGCTGGAAACCAACAGATCGGAAAACCTGGTGCGCGTTGAAATGGACCGCGCCAACTATAACTATGGCGACCCCATCCAAATGCGCATCGAAGTGTATGACGAAAACCTGAACCCGGTGAGCAACGCGGAAGTCAAAATCTCCTTAAAGCGGGGCGGCATCCGCGAATATTCCGCCCAAGCCAAAGGGGAGGGCAAGTATTCCTTCGTGCTGCAACCGCCGCATCCCGGCGACTTTGAAGCGGTCGTCGCCGCCTGGCAGGGGGACAGAAAAATCGGCGAAGAGACGGTCATTTTTTCCGTGGGCGAATACAGCGCCGAGCTGTCCGATCTGCAGGCGCAGCCGATGGTGCTGCGGGGGCTGGCGCAGGCCACGGGCGGCTATTTTACGACGCCGGACTCCCTGGGGAAGCTCGTCGACCATATCACCGGCGTAGCCACGGTGACGCCGGTCACGCGCGAAAATGAATTGTGGAACAACAAAATCATCCTGCTGCTGATTTTGCTGTTGTTGACCGCCGAATGGTTCATTCGAAAACGCCGGGGAATGATTTAACTTTGCGGGGCTTTGAGCCTCCAAGACACAAAGACTCGAAAGATTGAAAACAATAAAATAAAACAAAGCTATAATTCTATTTATCCCACAGAAACAAGCTTGAACTCTCGGCGATCATTTTTATTCTTTGAGACTTGGCGCCTTCGAGGCGATAATCCAGGCTAATAAAATTACAATGTCTGGCGGCTTTCTTCAAACCTGATCCCCAGCTCCTTTAACTCTTGCAGCACCGGCTGGTAAATCTCAGAGTCCACCGGGATGCGCACGCCTCGAAAATCAATTTCACCCTGCACAATCAATCTGGCGGCGATGGCCGTGGGCAGACTCACGGTGCGCGCCATGGCCGAGTCGCCGCCCGGTTGGCCGTAATCAAGCAGCAGCGAACAGATGCGCTCCCTTTTCTCCCCGAATTGCGCAACAAAGTCGTGCTGCAACACCACCATGTCGCGCTCCCCCGGTCTGTAGGACATCTTTTGCAGCATCAGATCGGTGAGGATGTCAATCGGCGTCGGGCGCACGTTGGCGATCTTTTCATCGGAGAACAGCCCCAGCCATTGCAGGCGATCGAGAATCGGCGAATCCGCGGGCAGGTGCAAATAATCGGCGACGTCGTTGCGATTGGCCTTTTCTTTTTTGCCAATAAGCTTTGCCATCATTTCCGAACAAGTCATCCCCATCAATGAAGCATCTTCCTCATCGCCGAGAAAGCCGAGTTCGATGATTTTGTCAATGGTCTCGCTCCACCCGGGATAACGAAAAGTGCCGCGAAAAAAGGTGTCCGTCCCCGGCATATCATACCATTTTTCATACACCAGGGAATGACGATTCGGGTAGACCTCCAGATCGCCGAGGCGTCCGACTTTTTTTAGCCAATGATGTTGAAACAACTTTTCGCCGGGCACGTCGACGAGTCGTCCCTCCTTGCGATAGGAGGCCGAATTGCGTCCGGCCAAAAGCACGCCGCGAGGGCTCCAGGAAAATTTATAGCCGAACGGGTTGTCGTTCGCCTCCGGAGCCGGCAGACCGCCGCAGCAGGATTCGAAGGAAGTGATGCGCCCGCCGCGCCGAACGACGTCATCCTTGATCTGCATGGCCGACATGTGGTCGATGCCCGGATCGAGGCCGATCTCGTTGAGCAGCAGCACATCC
>JAJRST010000281.1 GCA_024278645.1 bacterium
CCGGAAACGGCGACGACGCCGCGGCCATTGATGCTGCGGATGTGATCGCCGGCAATGCCCACAAAGACATCGTCCACATCCACATCCGCCATATCCTCCGCTTTTTTCACGGCGGCTTGTATCGATTTTACCGTTTTATCCACATCAACAACGACGCCGTATTTCAAGCCTTCGGACTGAGACGAGCCGACGCCAATGATTCGCACCTCGTCGCCGGTCACTTCGGCAATAAAACAGCCGATTTTGGTCGTGCCGATATCAACGCCGGTGATAACTTCTACTTCTTGCATAAACGCCCCACTGTATTAGTACAACTCGAACTTTAAACATTCTTTTTAACCACTATGCGATCTTCGATGCGAAGATCCAGATAAGCGGC
This sequence comes from bacterium, assembly GCA_024278645.1. Lineage (GTDB taxonomy): Bacteria > Zhuqueibacterota > Zhuqueibacteria > Residuimicrobiales > Krinioviventaceae > JAJRST01. Next base: position 380 of record JAJRST010000281.1, read on the forward strand.
CTGCCTGGTTAAATCGCCGCCGCCCAATTGTATGTGATAGGCAATAAGATTGTCTATCTTTTGTTTCCATCCGCCCTGTCCAAAAATCACAGGGATGACTTTGCCAAAGGAAAAGTAGGCAATAATCTCGCTGTCTTTTACTTTAATTTCCGACAACAACGGCTTTAGTTGACTCTTCTTCTGGATTTCCCGCAAAAGCGCCAGGGCATTTTGCGCCCCGTCGTCGACAAGCTTTTTTTGCTTTTCATCGACAAGAAAGCCGCTGCCTGAGATAATCGGCAAATCGTAATGCGGGCACGAGTCGGCGGGAGCAATGATCCTGCCGGTCTTGTCGATCAGGTAAAGTTTTTCCAGATTAATAAAAGCGACGGCCTTGCCGCGGCGATTGACCGATTCCAGATCATGCTCAATTTCCACGGCAGGCACCGCCAACCCTGTTGACGTGGACAATGAAATCAATCCGGCGGCCTTTTCCAGCCAGTTCTGCTTTGGCTGCAAAAATCCGTATTGCGAAAACCGCACCTTTGGAATCGTCTCACGATGCTCTTCGGCGCCGGCGTTGAGCACCCATAAATTCAACAACAAGGCGCACAAAACCAGGGAGGTAATTGCCGCCGCCATACGTCCCACGCGATCAACTTTTTGACTCATGATGCTCACCTTTTCTTTCGATTTTCGCAACATCGAAAATAGAATGCACAATATCATCCGTAGCCGATGGAAAAGCGGCGCGTACGGCCGCTTCCCGCATGGCCAATCGCTTGTCCGGATGCAAAAGCAGATCTTTTATGGTGGTCGCCAGGATTTCCGGCGACAACTTTTCTTCGCGTATCAAAATTGCCGCGCCGCATTGTTGCAGCGCAATGGCATTCATTTCCTGATGGTTGGCGGCCGCATGGGGATAAGGGATCAAAATGGACGGCACGCCGCACAGGGTCAGCTCGGCGAGGGTCAACGCCCCGGCTCGCGTCACTGCCAGATCAGCGGCGGCGTAAGCGTCCTCCATGTTGGCGATAAAATCCGAGACCCATATTCTGCCGCCAAAACGGCCGGCGCTTTCTTTTATCTCTTGTACATCATGCTTGCCGGCGCTCCAAATAATTTGCAGCGGCGTGTCCGCCATCAATTGTTCAAGGCAGCCAAGCAACGCCCGGTTCACGGCTCTTGCGCCCTGACTGCCGCCGGTGAGCAACAGCGTCGGCGCCTCGGCGTCCAGGCCGAACTTTTTTCTCGCTTTACTTTTATCGAGTGCGAGATCAAATTGCCGCACCGGATTGCCGGTGACAAACAACTTTTCTTGCTTTTTGAAATACTTTATCGATTCCTCGAAACCGAGATGAACCCTGCGAACGAATTTTGCCAGCAGCCGGGTCGTTGCGCCCGGATAGCTGTTCTGCTCCTGGATCACGGTTGCAAAGCCCAAAAGGCTTGCCATGAACAGCACGGGGCCGCTGACATAACCGCCGGTGCCAATGACGGCAACCGGTCGAATTTTTATCAGAATGGCGGTGCATTGCAGCAGGCTCCACAACAGCATAAAGGGCACGAGCAGGTTTTTCGGCGTCAAGCTTCGCACCACACCGCGCACGGCGATGCGATGCAACGGGAATCCAAGCCGCGGCACGACGCGATTCTCGATGCCGTGCATGGCGCCGATAAAATGAATGTCGCACCCCGGCCGCAGTTGCTCGATGCGTCGAGCAATGGCCACCGCCGGATACAGATGTCCTCCGGTGCCGCCGCCGGCGAATATGTAGGCCTCTCTTCGGCTCATGACTGCCACCGTTGCTTTGTCGTCGAGGCGCCGAAAAACGGCATGGTTTGCATGCGTCCGCGATAGCTCTTTTCATTGGCAAAAAACGCATGCGCCGGATCGCTTTGCGACGATATGTTGAGCAGCAATCCCACGCCGATCAAATGCGATACCAGGGCCGAGCCTCCGTAGCTGATGAACGGCATGGGGATGCCCGTGGTCGGCGCCATGGCCAGCGCGACGGCGGCATTTAAAAAGGCATATATGGCGATACATGCGGTAATGCCGGCGGCGAGCAGGCGGCCATAGCCGTTGGGCGCGTATTTGGCGATGCGCATGCCGCGGTAAAGAATCACCGCAAAAACAAGCAAAACGCCGATCGTGCCAAATAAACCCAGCTCCTCGCCGATGATCGAAAAAACCATATCCTTGTAGGCCTCAGGCAGAAATTCGTACTTTTGCACGCTGTTGCCGATGCCGACGCCAAACGGGCCGCCCAAGGCAAAGCTAATGAGCGACTGCTGAATCTGAAAACTCGGTTCGCCGCTGCCGAACAACGGTTTTAGAAAAGAGATGACCCGCTGAATCATATAGGAATTCAATTGCAAATAGATCAAACCGCCGGCGAAAAAGGACATGCCGGTCAAAAAGAGGAACCCGATTTTCACCTCGGCAAAATAAAAGACGGTAAACGCAATCATGGTAATCATCGCCGCGGTGCCGAGATCCTTTTCAAAAGCCACCAAACCGACGACCAACAGAACAAGTCCCAGGAAAGACAGGAACACCTTCCAGTTGTGCAGCTCGTCGCGAAACTCGTGTAGAAACCGCGCCAGCACCAGAATCAAGGCATAGCGCGCGAAATCCGACGGTTGCACGGTAACCCCGGAAAAACGAAGCCAGCGGGACGCTTCGTCCCGGGAGACGACAAAGGGCAAATCCGTAAAAAGCAAAATTAACAAAATGATGCTGCCGAACAGAAACAGCGGCGACAGACCTAGCCAGCGTTCATAATGTACGGCGGCGACCAAGAACATCAGCAACAAACCGACGAGTATTTTAACCGCCTGCTTTTTGATAAAGTACATGCTGCCGTCGACGGTTTTTGCGCGCTCGCGAAGCTCTGTCGCTTTATTCAGATCGCCGGCGGTTTGCGCCTTTTGCGCACGATTCAGCAATTGCTGACGGACAAAATTATCCGCCTTGAAGGAGCTGGCCGAGTAGACGACAGCGGCGCCGAGCACAACCAGAAACAGCACGCTGAAAAGCAGCACAAAATCAATTTGCGGCCAATTTATTGTTGTATATCTTTTCATCGCTACCGTATTTTAAATGTCGTTAATGTCAACAATGCCAGCAGAATGCCGATGATCCAGAATCGCACCACGACCTTTGGTTCGGCCCAGCCTTTCAGCTCGAAATGGTGGTGGATGGGCGCCATGCGGAAAACGCGCTTGCCGGTTCGTTTAAAGACAAACACCTGTATGATCACCGAAATGCTCTCGATGACCCAGATGCCGCAAATGAGCACAAGCAGCAGCTCTTTTTTTACCAAAATCGCCACCATGCCGATGGCCCCGCCCAGCGCCAGCGAACCGGTATCGCCCATAAAAACCTGCGCCGGGTAGGCGTTGAACCACAAATAGCCGAGCGCCGCGCCGAACAACGCCGAACAGAACACGGTCAACTCCCCGGCGCTGGGTAAAAAGATAATATTCAAATAATCCGAAAACAGCGCATGGCCGCTCACGTAGGCGATGACGGCAAAAGCCGCGGCGGCGATCGCCGTGAGTCCGGTGAGCAAACCATCGAGGCCGTCCGTCAAGTTTGATGAATTGGAAGCGGCTGTGATAATAAAGGCGATGAGCGGAATATAAAGCAGCCCAAAGTTCAATTCGTAATTCTTGAAAAACGGCAGGCTCGTCGAGCTGCGCGCCGACTCGACATCCGGGAAAAAGTAAATGACGCATCCGGCGACGAGGCCGAGAATGATCTGCCCGAGAAGCTTATAGCGCGCCACCAGCCCTTTGGGATATTTTTTAATGATCTTGAGCCAATCGTCCAAAAAACCGATCAGCCCGAGGACGATAGTGACGCCCATGACCAGAATGATATTTGTCTGTGCAATTTTTGCAAACAGAAGCGTGGGCGTGAGCACGCTCACAAGGATGATCACGCCCCCCATCGACGGCGTTCCCCTTTTGCTCAGATGCGACTCGGGGCCTTCCGGGCGAATCTCCTCGCCGACCTGCCTGTTGTTGAGCATTCGGATGATAACCGGCCCGATAAAAAGACTGATCAACAGCGCCATCACCGCCGCGGACGCCGATCGAAATGTGATATACCGAAAGACGTTAAATCCGATCCATGTGTCGCTGTAAGGCGTCAACAGATAATAAAGCATAGTCTAACCTACCGTTTCTTCGTCTTTCAAAGCATCAATAATGCGCTCCATGTGCATGGAACGCGACCCTTTAATGAGAATCAGGTCATTCGGCGCCGCTAAAGTTCTCAACTCGGCGACAAGTTCATCCTGATTTTCAAAGTGCCGCGCCGACAGGCCAAGCGCCGCGGCGCGCCTTGCCGTCGCTCGTGAAAGATCGCCGTACAGAAACAGGGCGTCGACGCCGTTTTGTTGTGCGACATCAGCCAATTTTTCGTGCTCTTTTTCGGAAAACGGTCCCAGCTCCAGCATATCGCCAAGCACGGCAATTCGACGTGCGCCATGAGGGATGCGCATATCCGCCAGGGTGGTCAGCGCGGCGCGGCAACTGCCAGGGTTGGCGTTGTAGGCGTCGTCAATAATAATATAATCGCAAACGCGAGTCACATTCATGCGATGTTCCACAAAATCGACGGATTCGAGTGCTCTTTTTATATCCTGCATGGGAACGTCGAACTGCTTGCCAATCGCCGCGGCCGCGATGGCGTTATAAACATTGTGACGGCCGGGAATCGACAACTGAATTTCCTGTCCCTCAAGCCGAAAGCCGTAGCGTCCCAGGGCGTCGCAATGCAGTTTTTGCGCGCGCACATCGGACGGCTGTTCGACGCCGAATGTAATCAACATCGGCAAAGGGTAATCCTGCCGCGCCAATATTTCATCATCGGCATTAATGACGGCCACGCCGTCGCGGGCGGCATGAGCAAATATCTCCATTTTGGCCCTGGTCACGCCCTGAAGGCTTTTGAAAAATTCCAGGTGGGCATAGCCGATATTCAGCAACAGGCACACATCAGGCTCGACCAGTTCGCCGAGTCGCTCGATTTCTCCGAAACCGGAGGCGCCGAGTTCCGCGACAAGAATCTCGTGCTCCGGCTCGAGCCGCAGCAAGGTTGCCGGCACACCGACATGATTGTTAAAGGATTTCTGATTTCGCAGCACACGCCATTTTTGTGCAAGGACAGCATAAATAAATTCCTTGCACGTCGTTTTTCCGGCGCTGCCGGTGAGGGCGACGACGCGCGGGTTTAATTTTTTCCGGTAATAACGGGCGATATCCTGATAGGCGGTCAACGCGTCATCGGCGACGAGCAAGGGGGCGTTGCGCGGGTCGGCCTGTTCATGAAACCAGCTTTTGTCGACGAGTGCGGCGGCGGCGCCTTTTTGCAGCGCCGAACGAACAAATCGGTGGCCGTCAAAATTTTCTCCCCGGATCGCCACAAACAGCTCGCCCGCCTTTATCGCGCGCGAGTCCGTGCAAACGCCGGCAAGCGGCTTTGTCGGCGCGGTCCCTGGCGACGTCCATTGTGCAAAACGATCGGCTATCTCTTTGATGCATAAATTCATTTGTCTTTGCCTATGTTGAATCAAATCGCGGCGTTGCAGATCAGCTTTATTTTTGATCCTCTCGCCACACGTTCACCTGCTGCAGGCTGCTGTCGTTCAACCGTGCCGCTGCCCTTAATTTCAAAACCAAGATTTTTTTCCGCCAACAGATTAAGCGCATTGCGAAGCGGTAAATTGGTCACTGGCGGCACAATGACAATAGAGTCCGCCGCCACGGGCAGGGTCGTCGTCAGGTAGGCCAAACCCTGTTGAGAAATGGAATCTCCGGGCGCCGGCTCCTGCTCGGCGATGAGTTCGCCGCCGCCGAAAATGCGAAAATCGAGGCCGTTTTTTTTCATATAATCAACGGCGTAATCTTTTGAGAGGCCAACGAGGTTCGGCATCACCGCCGGTCGTTCGACCATGAGGTTCGGCTGTTCAAAAAAAGAATCCACGCCCTCGATATTGAGAATTCGCTGCACAATACGCCTGAAACATGGCGCGGCAACGGTTCCGCCGTAATAGCCGCCCCGCGGCTCCCTGATCATCACAAAAATGACGATGCGCGGCTTTTCACGGGGAAAAAATCCGCCAAACCTTGAGATATAGCGATGCGCCGCATACCCGCCGCCGTCCTTGACCAGGTGCGCCGTGCCCGTCTTGCCGCATACGGAGAGTCCCTCTATGGCGGCGTTTACGCCCGTGCCATGCTCCACGACATCGGCCATGATATCGCGCATCAGACGACTCGTCTCTTGTGAGATGACCGGACGGCGCACGCGTCTCTGGTTGAAAGGCGCCGGCCGGTCGTCGCGAAAGATACCCTTGACAATGCGCGGCGATACGTAATATCCGCCGTTGGCGATGGCCGCATACATGGCGCACATTTGCAGCGGCGTCACCGCAATTTCGTGACCGAATGAAAACGCCAGTTGCGAAAAGGGATACCATTGTCGCGGCGGATTTAGCACGCCTTTTATTTCACCCAGCAATTCAATGCCGGTTTTCTGGCCAAAGCCAAATTTATAGGCATAATCATACATTTTATATTTATCAAAATCCCTGGCCATTTTCGCCATGCCGATGTTGGAGGAATACACCAACACATCGCGCACCGTCAAATTGCCGTGCGGCTTTGTATCGTTAATGGTCTCCCCCATCACCTCCCAACGGCCGTTGCCGCAGGCTATCACTTCGTCCTCGGTTTTATAACCGGCGTCGAGCATGGCCGCCAGCATGGCCGGCTTGAAGGTGGAGCCGGGCTCGAACTGGTCGGTGATCGCCGCCAGCTTCCAGGCGTAATCGCTATATTTGCTGTATTCGTTTGGATCAAAACCGGGCTCGGAACCGATGGCCAATACATCGCCGGAATTCGGATCAATAATGACGACCGAGCCGCCCTTGGCGTTATATTCCCAAACGGTTTTTTGCAACTCTTCTTCGGCGATGCGTTGATAGCGTGCGTCGATGGTCAGCACAATGTCGTCGCCGTTCTTTGCATTTCGCACGGGGAAATGCGGGCTAGAAAAAAGCCGCGCGCGCCCGGTTCGCTGCATGACGGCGGAGCCGGGCATCCCCTTTAATCGCTTCTCCAGGGCCATTTCTATGCCGTAGCCGCCGACGCCGTCGCTGCGTGTAAAGCCCAGCACCTGCCCCGCGGTACGGCCCTGCGGATATCGA
>JAJRST010000282.1 GCA_024278645.1 bacterium
AGAAACGCGGCAATGAGCATGAGGAAACGGTCGATGTTCTTGATGTCGCTTTCCAGATCAAAAAGTCCGGTGATGTTGTACGCCTCGATGATGCGCTGAACGATGATGAACGGGTCCCGGACGCCTTGAATGGACTGCAAAAGCAAAGACAGTTTGTGCACCGCCGGGATGTGGCGACAGGCGGCGACAATGGCGTCAGCGTCCCACCTTTTCTCGGCGTCGCGATGGGCGAGCAGCAGCTCCTTCAGCTCGTCGGCCCCGAGCAGCACGGCGTCGGAGCGCAGAAAGCAGAGCAGATCGTAAAAGTCCCCATAGACCAGAAAACGTAAAAGAATAAGGATCGGCTTGACGGCGCGATGATCCAGGATCGAGTTTGAGGATTCCTGCATGTAGCGGATGCCCAGTTCATCGAGCGCGGCGGCGATGGCGTCCAGCTCCTTGTTGCGACGCGCCAGGATTGCCGTGTTGCTGACGGAAATGTGCTGCCTGTGCAACAGCGGCGCCAGCGTGTGATGCAAAAACTCGCGAATGGCCTCCTCCTCGGAGGCGATTTTGTTGCCGCCGTCCTTGCCGCGGCTGTAATTGCGCAGGACAAGCTCCACATAACCGGCGCCGTTTTGCTTGCTGGCCCGGATGTCGCTGTATGGCCAGTCGATGTTGTGCTCGCCGAGTTGTCCATGCAGCGACGGATGCGAGAACAGGGTGTTGATAAAGGCGACGATGTTTTCATCGCTGCGGTAGGAGGTGTCCAGGGTGATTTCCTCGCCCTGGTGCAGTGTCGTCGGCATGTTGAGCAGCAGATCGCGCTCGCCGCCGCGCCAGCCGTAGATGGATTGCTTTTCATCGCCGACGACGATGGCGCCGCCATACTCCTTTATGCCGGCGCCGCTGATGACCTCGCGAATGATGGGCAGCAAAATCTTGTATTGAATGATGCTGGTGTCCTGGAACTCATCGATGAGCACAAAGCGGGTGAGGGCGGAGAGATGCTCGTAAAACGAGTTGGCCACATAATCGCGGTCGATGAGCGACAGTTCGGGATCGTATAAATACTGAAAGGTATAGTAGGAGACGTCGTCGTGAGTAAAGATTTTATCGCGAAATTTCAGCTCATCGTAGCGGTTGATGACGAATTCAATGATGGTGAACAGCTCCGTCTCCTCGGGCAACAATTGTGCGGCGAAAAGATAATCCGCCGTCGCCAGCCGCGCCTCGGCCAGCAATTCATTCAGGCGCTCCTTTTGCGCGGCGTCGGTTTTCTTGCGCAGCAGCTTGCCGCCGTTCCAGATGTTTATGGACTCGTCCAAAAGCAGGCGGCTGTGCTTTGCCAAAAGCGGTTCGTCGTCGATCAGTTGTGCAAAAGCGGCATGGATGTCCTGCAACGCCAGGTTGGGTTGAACATTGTTAAAAAGATCGAAATACTCTTTTTTAAGCGCCTCTCTAGCGGATTTGCTCGGATGGTCGCTGTTGAGGTAATTTTGAAATTCGCGGGAAAAGGCTGCGAATTTATGCCGCATATTTTTTCGCAGCGGTTCAATATCCTGATACATCGTTTCCAACGGTCTGCGGCCGCTTGTGGATCTGATGAGATGAAACGCCCAGCGATTGCGAATGACCGAGGCGATGAACGCCTCATAGTCGTTGATTTTTTTAAGTTCGGAGCGCTCGAAAAAAGAACGAAAAGCGGCGAGCTTTTCCTCGTCTTCGAGAATGCTGCGATACAGCTCGTCCATGATGTGGTCGTCGATTTGCGCTTTGATCTCAAAGTCGGTGATGCCGAGATAAGGCGCGATGATCGTTTTGAAAACGGTGTTGGTGAAGGAATCGATGGTGCTGATTTGCACCTGGTGTTTGTTGGTGAGCATGTCGGCGTAAATGTCGCGCAGTATATCAAGGTCGTTTTCGGAAATACGCAGGTTGAAAAATTCCTCGAGGTTCTGCCGCAGCTCTCGCCCGGATTCGTTCTGTTCAATGACGTCGTGCAGATGCGAGAAGATGCGCTCGCGAATTTCCGCCGTCGCCTTTTTGGTCAAGGTGATGACCAGAATCTCGCTGAAATGCAGGCCGTGCCGATGGAATTGCAGCAGCAGCCCGATGTACTCCAGCGACAAGCGGTAGGTCTTGCCCGTACCGGCGCTGGCGCGTATGACTTTTTTTATGGATGGAACCATAGCAAGTTTATTCTGATTTTAATTATTTCAATGCTTCAGATTTTGGGGAAACCGTCAGGTTTAGCCACGAAGACTCCAAGACGCCAAGTTTACATTATAAACCTTTTGATGCCTTTTTTGATTATTGGTACATTAAAATTAATCAGAAAACCTATATGCTTATTTGTTAATTTCAAATGACTTAGTATTTGAGCTTCCCATACAGGGTTTATTTCATCCACTGCTTTGAGTTCACAAATAATAAGATCCTCCACTAATACATCCAAGCGCAGCCCTTCTTTAAAAATGATGTTATCATATTTAATTGGAATATCCATTTGTCGTTTGTAGTCGAGTCCTCTCTTTTTCAATTCATGACAAAAACAAACTTCATATATTTTTTCAAGCAGCCCCGGCCCAAGATTTTTATGCACGTGATAAGCTGCATCTATAATTTTTGTAGCTATTATTTCTTCTTTTGCACTGGGGGAGTATTGGTTCATCTTTTCACCCTTTGAGCCTTTGTGTCTTGGAGGCATAAAAATTGTTGGGACTATAATATCCCTTGCCTGTTTTTAAGCGGCAAATATTTGGCGCGGTACAAATCGGCTCGCGTCAGCTCTTGCATGTGCGCCAGCCTGCTCTTTTGCTCCGGCAGGCGAAAGCCGAACTGCCACAGCTCCCGCACCGCCGTGCGCACGCGGTCGCTGAACTGTTCGATCATCTCCTCCTTGGAGGTTCTGCTGCTGAACTCGCGCAGCTCCGTGCCCTGGGCCTCCAGCACCTGGTAAAAATAGGAGAACACCTGTCCCGGCGCCGCTGCTTTTTCAATGAGATAGTAATACAGCTCGTAAAGGATGAGTTGCTCCTTTTGCCTGCCGCCGGTCTTGTAATCGAAAATATAAAACTGTTCGCTCTCCGGCGCCTCCATGCGCAAATCGGCGCGTCCGCCGATGTTGATGGAAAAATCGATCTTGTCCGACTTGATGAACGGGATGTAGGCCTGCCGCAGCTGCGGCTCGTCTTTTTCCGGGTAAATGTCCAGCGCCTTGTTGCTCAGGCCGAGGCGGTCGAGATAATCGAAAAAGCGCCGTATGCCCCGGCTGATACGCGGCAGCATGATCTCGCGAAAATAGATGTCCGAATAATTGTGCGGCATGGCATAGTAAAAACGATCCGCATGCAGCGTTTTTTGCAGCGCCTTGTCGATGGTCTCCCGCGGGATGGTCTTGAAATCAATGCGATACGGCGGCAGCGGTTGCTGCTGCAGAATGTCGCGCCAGATGATATTCAACGCTTCGTGCACGATGTTGCCGATGAGCTTGTTGGAAAAATCGTCATCCATGGCTTTGATCTTTTCCTGCAGGCGGGCAATGTTTTGGATGTAAAAAGTAAACGAGTTGTCCAGCAAATTGGCCAGCGAATAATAGGACAGGTTGATGCTTTTCTGCGGAAAATCAAGGGACGGTTGCAGCTTTATTTGATAAAACTCGGGCCGGGTCACGCCTCGTTCGTCGGGGACATAGCTGCGCTGCGGCTGCAAAAGTTGATCGTAGGCGCCGGCATAGTCTTCCTGTTGAAACGTCGTCTCGCGCAGTTTTTCCGGCGGCGTATAAAGCCGGATTTCCTCGACAAAGGAGCTGACGTCTATATTCTGTTCGATGTTTTTTTGCGTCAACAGCGTCACCCGCGGCGTGGTCAAAACCAGGCGAAACAGGTAATACTTTTCGCGCAGCTTGACGTCGTCGTAAATCTTCAGGCCGAGTGTTTTGCGCTGGCGTTCGGTGAACAAAAAGGGCGTCTGCCGGGCATGGGGAATTTCCTTTTCCACCACATTGGCGACGGCCACGTTTGTATAGGCGAGGTTGCGCGTATCCTGCAGGCTGCCGAAATCGACGCGCGGCGTTTCCACGGGGGCCAGGTTGTAGCGGATGGAGCGCGGCTTGAGGTAATCGAGAAAAAGCTTGAGCACGCCGGCGGCCGCCTGCGCCGGCGGCGCCAATCGGCGATTTGCGAACAGCGCATCCCAGTCGTCGATGACGCCCGGTAACTGCAGCGAGCGGAAATCGGCCAGGGCGCGGTAAAAAGCTTCGCGGATGTTGGCAAAGCTCTTTTCCGCCCCGGTGAGCATGTCGTCGATCATCAGTCCCGGGGCGGCGTCGATGGCGTCCACCAGGGCGTCGATGGAATTCAGCGTCAATAAATGTTCGACAAAATGCAAAAGACGCCGCAAAAGCGGAACCGCCTCATCGGCGCGCACCGAGTGAAAAAACTCGCCGTCCAGATCGATAAAGCGATAATCATAATCCAGCAGGGAATAGATGTAATCGCAGACGCGCTGCTGCATCTGTTCGTCATCCGGATAGAGAGTGCGTGTAAAGGCGTCGTCGAGAAGAGCGTCGAGGATGCTTTGCAGCGGCAGCAGCATTTTTTGGCGCGTCGGCTCCGGCACGATGCTTTCGACGAGCGCATGGGCGGCGCGGAAAAACTTGTAGATCGA
>JAJRST010000283.1 GCA_024278645.1 bacterium
TGAAAATCATTCTGCACATTTCCTCATAGTTACACAGGACCTCAAGCAGGAAAGGAAACATTCAATGACAAACTCGACGACGCTGAAAGCCGGACGTCCGGCCCCCTTGATTCCACGCGGCATCTTGTGGCCCTTCATTCTGCTGACAAGCTGTTTCGCCTGGTGGGGACTCGCCAACAATATGACCGACACGCTGCTCGCCGCTTTCAAAAAGATCATGAGCATGTCGGACTTTCAAACCTCGTGGATCCAGCTCGCTTTTTACGGCTCTTATTTTTGCCTGGCTCTGCCGGCCGCCATTTTCATTAAAAAGTTCACCTATAAATCCGGCGTTCTGCTGGGGCTTGGACTCTTTGCCATCGGCGCGCTGCTTTTTTACCCGGCCAGCAAAACCATGAACTATTTCCACTTTCTTGCCGCGCTGTACATTCTTGCCGGCGGGCTTTCGATACTGGAAACCAGCGCCAACCCCTACATCATCGCCATGGGGCCGGAGGAGACCGGAACGCGACGCCTCAACCTGGCGCAGTCCTTCAACCCCATCGGATCGATCCTCGGCGTTCTGTTGAGCAAATTCTTTATTCTAAACCATCTGCACAACGCCTCGGCGACCGAGCGATCGGCGATGAGCGCCGAACAGTTGCAGCGGATTCAATCGCAGGAACTTTCCGCGGTGATGGGGCCTTATGTCGGCGTGGCGCTGATGTTGATCGTTTTGTGGGTTCTCATTCTGGCGTCGAAAATGCCCAAAGCTTCCGATGCGGCCGCCACGCTTGATCTGGCGCCGACGTTCAAACGCCTGATTCACAACAAGCATTATGTCTGGGGCGTCGTTGCGCAGTTCTTTTACGTGGGCGCGCAAATCGGCGTCTGGTCGTTCACCATCCGGTACGTCATGCAGGAACTGGGCCTCAACGAGGCGCAGGCCTCCACCTATTACCTGGCGGCGCTCATTCTGTTCACGGCGTCGCGCTTTATCTCCACCTGGTTGATGCGCTATATTTCACCGGGAAATCTGTTGGCGCTGCTTTCAGTATTGGCCATGCTCTGCACGTTGGTCGTCATCTTTGTCGGCGGCCCGGTCGGCGTTTACGCCCTGGTCGGCATTTCCGGCTGCATGTCGTTAATGTTTCCGACGATTTTTGGCCTGGCTGTTCGCGGTCTCGGCAACGACACCAAACTGGGCGGATCGGGTTTGATCATGGCCATTCTCGGCGGCGCCGTGCTCACCGCCGTACAGGGCCAGGTATCCGACCTGACGGGCAGCATCAAAATGGCCTACTTTGTGCCGTTTGCCTGCTTTATGGTGGTCGCCTATTTCGGCGCCGTCGCCAGTAAAAAAGATTTACACGCAGCGTCCTGATCATAATTTTACCAGGAGAGATTTTATGATGCATGTGAACCGTCGCCGTTTTCTTGAAACGGTCGCCGCCGGCGTCGGCCTGTTTGGCCTCGGCGGCTGCACCGGTCTTTTGCTAAAAAAGCAGCCGAACATCCTGTTCATTTTTGCCGACGACATGGCGTTTGACACGATCAACGCCATGGGCTACACGGAAGTGCGGACGCCGAATCTCGACCGCCTGGTTCGCAACGGCGTCACATTCACGCACGCCTACAACATGGGCGCCTGGCACGGCGCGGTGTGCGTCGCCAGCCGCACCATGCTCAATACCGGACGTTTTTTGTGGGAGGCGGAAGCGCTGGAAGATGATTTAAAAAGCGAACAGGCCGGGGGCCGCTTTTGGTCGCAAGTCATGAAACGCTCCGGCTATGAAACCTACATGAGCGGCAAGTGGCATGTCAAGGGCATCGATCCCAACGACATTTTCGACCATGTGCGCGACGTACGACCGGGCATGCCCAACCAGACGCCCGAGGGCTACAATCGACCCATCGAAGGCCAGCCGGACGTATGGCAGCCCTGGGACGAATCAACGGGCGGCTACTGGAAAGGCGGCACACACTGGAGCGTCGTATTGCGAAACCACGCCATCGACTTTCTCGGCAGGGCGAAGCAGAGCGATCACCCTTTCTTCATGTACCTGGCCTTTAACGCGCCGCACGATCCGCGGCAGTCGCCGAAAGAGTATGTGGACCAATATCCCCTGGATCATGTTTCCGTGCCGAAAAACTTTCAGCCGCTCTACCCCGACAAAGAGGCCATCGGCTGCGGCGAAGACCTTCGCGACGAGCGCCTGGCCCCCTTTCCGCGCACCGAATACGCCGTCAAAGTCCATCGTCAGGAGTACTATGCGCTGATCACGCACACGGATGCGCAGATCGGCAAAATCCTGGACGCGCTGGAGGCGAACGGCATGGCCGACGACACCTGGATATTTTTCACCGCCGACCACGGCCTTGCCGTGGGACGCCACGGCCTGATGGGCAAGCAGAACATGTACGACCACAGCGTGCGCGTGCCGCTGATGGTCGTCGGACCGGGCGTTCCGCGAGGCGTGAAAATCGACGCCCCGGTTTACTTGCAGGACGTCATGGCGACGACCCTGGAGCTGGCCGGCGCCGACAAACCGGACTATGTGGATTTTAACAGTCTGCTGCCGTTGATTGCCGGAGAAAAGAAGCAAAACTATGACCTCATCTACGGCGGCTATATGGACCTGCAGCGCATGGTCTGCGACGGCGATTTCAAGCTGATTTACTATCCGAAAATTGACAAAAGCATTCTCTATGATTTGAAAAACGATCCCCTGGAAATGAACGACCTGGCCGACGATCCGCAGTATGCGGCCAAGGTGGCCGAGATGAAGCAAAAGCTGGCGCGGATGGAAAAAGAGCTGAATGATCCGCTGGTTGAGGAATAGGCTTTGGAATATTCAGGAAGGGACAGACATTCATTGGCCTGTTGCGCATTTTGCGGGCGGCGGCCTATCCAGGTCGAATTACCCCCAGCGCCCGCTTTAACTTGTCCACCGCCTTTTTATGTTTGTCCCTCGGCATTTTAGCAATGTTCGCCAACTTCCATTGCACTGCAGGCAGTTGATGGATATGTTCGAAGGGCATGAGCGACCACTCCGGTTCTCCCAATTTTACCGAAAGAATAAAATTCCGTTCCTCTTCTGTCAAGGAGGCTTGAATCTTTTTGACAAGCGTGCGTCGCGCCTCCGAAAGCTCCCCCAAAGTCATAGAAATTCGGGTCATGCCTTGGAATTCGTTTTCAAAAATGCTGGCGATATCAAGCTCGTTTGGGGCCAATAATTCGGCCATAGGTCTCGGATGGCTGATAAGATAGACAATAAAGGCTTGGCGAATTTTCTCCGTCAATCCTTCGTTTTCCAGCATCAGTTTTATATCAAACAAATCGCGAGGATGCTGACGATCCAGCGCGGCGCAGATTTTTCCACCGTACAAATCAGGCGGTGAAAGAATCCGCATTACAGCTTCTTTTTCAAGTTCTTTAACTGCTGCCAAAGCAAGTTCTTCCCTGTTTGGAGGGAGGATTGACCCCCGAATAACATTGTTCGCTTCGATTTTAATCATCCGCTGGTTTCTGGTTACTTGAGGCGCCATCGTATAATCCCCGGCGATGTTCTTACGCTGAATGTGCGAAGAAGGGAAGATAGTTTTAATACCCTCCTAGATCCGACGCATTGCCTCGGAAATCCGCTCAAGTGCAGTTGTTCTACCTGTGATAGGTAAAAACCACAAGTCGATATCTACCGAATAGCGAGGCATATTCAGGTAAAAAAAGTTGATGGCTGTCCCCCCTTTTAAAGCAAAGTCCTTTTCCCTCTCAACGATGGGAATCAGATCCAGGACCATTGAGGCCTGTTCGGCGTAAATATTCATTTCAGAGATCTCTGTTTTGCGGGATTGATATGCGGTACTTTTTATTCCAAACTCCGTCAGGAACAATCCGTCTGTCTCCCTGCCCGAAATCAACCTGGGAGGCATCTATTTTTTCCAGCCATGGGGCGTCAGCCGCCTCGGCCATGACCATAAAGAGTCTTTTAACTTTTACAGACGTGCAGTTCTCCA
>JAJRST010000284.1 GCA_024278645.1 bacterium
CATGGCAAACCCAAAGGTGCAGGCAGTAGCTAAAATTCAGGACAAATACACCAAAAAGCTGCTCAAGGCTGAAGATATTGTCGGCACAGCAACGAGCGTGGATGAAAACGGCAACCTGGTTATTAAAGTATACGCAGCCAAACCCGGCGTCGCCAATGTCCCCAAAACATTGGACGGCGTACCGGTGCAGGTGGAAGTGACCGGACGCTTTAAAATTTATTCGGATCCAACCGCCCGTTTTCCACGGCCCGTTCCAATCGGCGTGTCCACAGGGCATCCGGATATTACCGCCGGCACCATTGGATGCCGAGTCAAAGATGCACAGGGCAATGTTTATGCGTTGAGCAACAATCATGTGTACGCCGATGTCAACAATGCCGCAATTGGCGACAATGAATTGCAGCCCGGTCCCTATGATGGCGGTATAGACCCGGAAGACGCCATTGGCACGTTATACGATTTTGAACCCATTTTACTGGATGGACCGGACAACACTATTGACGCCGCCATCGCCAAAACGGATGTCGCTACTGTGGGCTATGCGACGCCGTCCGACGCCTACGGCGCGCCAAGCTCGACAATTGTCAGTGCTTTTATTGGTCAAAAAGTGCAGAAATACGGCCGCACAACTGTGTGGACTCGCGGCGAAGTTTCCGAGTTGAACGTAACGGTGGATGTGTGCTATGTCACACAGGGACCGGTTCGATGCAAGTCCTATGCTCGTTTTGTCGACCAGATCGCCATCACCCCGGGCACGTTTAGCGACGGCGGCGACTCCGGCTCCTTGATTGTGACCGACGATGCCAACAAGAATCCGGTTGGCTTGTTGTTCGCCGGCAGCGACACTCGCACGCTGGCTAATCCCATCGGTTATGTTCTAAACCGCTTTAACGTAACCATTGACGATGGCAGCGGCGGCGGCAATATTCCGCCGACAGCCGACTTTACCTACACGACCGACAATCTCACCGTTAATTTTACGGACCAGAGCAGCGATGCAGACGGCAGTGTTGTGGCGTGGAATTGGGATTTTGGCGATGGCAGCGGAACGTCCACTGCTCAGAATCCATCCTACACCTACGCGGCGGACGGCACTTTTACCGTTACGCTCACGGCGACCGACAACGAAGGTGCGACGGGAACGTCCTCGCAAGATGTCACAGTTTCCAGCGCCGCCGGCGGCGGTATTTCGTTGACGGCAACGGGGTATAAAGTGAAAGGACGACATACTGTTGATTTGATCTGGAACGGCGCAACGGGCGCACAGGTCAATATTTTTCGGGATGGATCCCTCGTGTCCACAACGGATAACGACGGCGCCTACACAGATAACATCGGCGCGGTTGGCGGCGCTAGCTATGTTTATCAAGTTTGTGAAACCGATGGTTCGGTTTGCTCCAATGATGCGACAGTAGTTTTTTAATCAAAGCCCCGGGATTTTCTTCCCGGGGCCTATAATTCTCCCCTGGAAAAAGTCTCAAAGACAAATTTTCATTTCATCTTGACAACTTGTTATTCATTTTGGGCGCCCACTCGCACAAAATACAAACCAGCGCTGGATGCGCTGTGCATCGATAATAATTTGCATAACGGAATTTTCCGGCATGGTGACGCGTTGTCTGCGAGCGCGGATGCCATATACAAAATTTCAAATTTCGCTATTGCGAGAGCCTCATTTCCTGATCAATTTATGCGGTAAATGAAAGCCAAAAATTCAAGACATTTCACGGTAAAATTCTCCATCTCGCCGTTTGAATTTTCGACGCGTTTTTGTATCTTTATGCGAGTTTAAACTCATGTTACAACGCCGCGCCGTCGCTGGTATCGCGACTTGAACCCGTTACCGATCGATCGAGGTCGCCATGAAACCTGTAAAAGTACTCATCCTGACGTTTGTTCTGTCTTTGCCGGCACAGCCCACACTGTTCGCCACACCCAAATACGCCATGGGCCTGTTTCATTTCAACCTGCAATACGTCGCCGGAGATCACAAGATTGAAACGCGCATTATCCGTGAATCGCTGTACCCGGCGCTGCAATTTTTCGAGCAGCACCCACAGTACAAGTCGGATATTGAAATTCAGGGATGGGCCATCGAGGAGCTGGCGGAAGAGCACCCGGAAGTTCTGTCGCTGCTGAAAAAGCTGGTCGAACGCGGCCAGATCGAGCTGGTGGTGGCGCACTATTCGGATCAGTTCTTCATCGCCTACCCGGCGCTTGACCTGCGACGCTCGATCGAGATATCCGACCAGGTGCTCGCCGAACATGGCCTGAAACGCTCGCGCGTCTTTTTCGGCCAGGAGCTGCAATGGTCGCCCGCCCTCGCCTCGGCGCTGAAAGGCCTCTACGATGTCGTGGTGACCAGTTCGACGCCGCACGGCTATTATCGCGGCGAGACGCTGCCGGTGGTCAATGTGCGTTACGGCGACGACAGCATCATCGGCCTCATCAGCGCCGGCAAGAAAAAGCTGCCGGATTTTGAGTGGCAGTGGGCCTTTTTTGACGACGGCGAGGTGTTCAATTCGCTGGACTATAACAGCGATTTTTTCCGCGTGCCGGAACAGGAAAAGAAAAATATCGACGTCTACAAAAAGCTGGAGGCCGACGGCTATACTTTTGTCACTATCGGCGAGTTTATCGAGCATGTCAAATCGGCGCCGAATTATACAATACCCGACTATCCTTTTGTGCCCGAGGGAACCTGGAATATGCAAGTCGGCGGCCCGTTTATGTGGATGGGCAAGCAGCGCAGCGGCGTCGAACGCGACGGTCCCATTCGCGCGTTGTGCTACAAGGTGCGCGGTCGCGTACTGCTGGCCGAGCGGCTTGTCGCCCTGGCGGAAAGGGCCGGACGCGACGTGAGCGAGCTGAAAAAATTGGTGCGGCAGGCGTGGAAACATGTGCTGCTGGCCGAGGTGTCCGATTCCAGCGGTTGGTCGCCCTGGCTGGTGGAAGTGCAGTACACGGAAAACGAGGCGGCCAACGCCGAAGCCGTGCTGCGCAAGATTTTTACGGCGCTGAAAGAGATGCCGCCTTTGAGCGAAGGGACGATGCTGCTGCATACGCAAACCGGCGAATGGCGGACGGCGAGCGGCGTTGCCACGCCTGACGGCAAAGCCGCGGCGCTGCCGCTGCTGCACTCGGTGCGCGCAAAAAAATATTCGGTGCAGGTGCAACAGTTCAACGATAACCTCCTGCGCCTGGACATTCGGGCCGCGCGCCCAAAGGACGGCGTCGTGGAGATCGCCTTTGACGCGGCGGCAAACGGCCTGAAATATTCCGCCGGCTGCGGCGAGGAGGAGATCGTCGACATTCCGACCGGATTAAAGCACGATCCCATTCTGGCTCTGTCCAACGGCTTTTTGTACCTCGGCAACGGCTACAGCCTCGTCAAGGATTGCTCGGTCGAGCACCTGGCGGCGACGTGGAAAGAAAAGGAGGGCGTCGTCGTCTTTCGCGAAGAATTGGCCGAGTCGACCAAAGACATGAGTATGCGTTTTTACATCGTCAAGGGCTCGCCCGAGGAGGGCCACGCGCTGGCCAATCGGCTGAATACATGGCCCTCCTACCTGCTGCGCGTCGAGGACGGCGTGGTCAGGGCGACGAAAGTTTTACCGGAGATGCATGTGCGGTGACGGCGCATCTCCCCTGTCCCCAAATTTATTTCGGTCGCAACGAAATGAGAGGAGCAGTCTTTGTAAAAAGAAACATCTCCGGCGAGAGAGACCGCGTCGTCGCTCCGCTCCTCGCGGTGACTTCCTTGACAGTTGGGGTCCACCTTGGTGTTTTAAAAGTTGATTTTTAACCGAATCTGGCAAAAGTTGAATTTGATAGTTGGATTTTGGGATTTGGAATTTGGAATTTCCGGCTTGTCCGGGTTAGGATGTTGTCGAAAAACCCCGGATGTCCGCCGAACGGCGGCCTCCGGGTGTTTGGAGCATTTTGATTTTAAGCGGTTACGACACCCGGTGTCCTTCGGACAACCGGGGTCGCTCACTTTTTCGACAGTCTCCAGAGGCGAGCCCCAACTTTAAGCGTGCCTTGGCTTTCAAGGCGAACGAATCAACTGACAAACCCCGAGAAACTTGTTATATTATTCCAGTCCCACTTTGGCGGCAAAACAAAGGAGTCACGGACGAAGTCTTTGACGGCTTTGACTGGGCGCCGATGATGAGCGAATAGACTTTACGGTAAAGTTCTAAAATAAGAGGCGTCCCTTAATGGCTTGAAAATTTCTCCCTCCAGCTCTTGCTCAAAATCTACCTTGCCTTCCGTACCGTCGGAAAAACAAAGATAAAGAGTATAGTCTTTAACATAATTTGCTTTCACAATTCTTGGCGTCATAACGTCACTCCAATGGGGCTATTTTTTTCAACGGCTTCTTTTCCTCTACAAGGCGCCAATTTTCCAGCAACTCGTTCTTATGGAGATCAAGCCACTCGAGAACAAGTTTATTCTGTGGTCGCGATATCGCAAGATTTGGAAAACAGAGTTTTAGAGTTGACGATCTATTGGGCGCGCCGAGCTGTTGCGCTTTAGCAAATGCGAAAATGCGAAGCTTCCGATTTAAATATTTAGCGCCAAGTATAACTTGGGACGGAAAGAAAAAATTCATAAATTCGTAGTCTTTTTATTTGATTTCTATTCACGAGTCCTCTCTAAAAACTCGATAATTATCGAATTTTTGCCGGTAAATTTCTCATTTCTGCTTCAAAACAGATCAACTTTAACAAAAAGTTGCTCTTTTAAAAAAA
>JAJRST010000285.1 GCA_024278645.1 bacterium
CCGAGAACGTTCCACTGTCCGTAATTCTTGCTCTGGTCAATGGTGCCGCGCAATTTTTCCACGCCATTGACGACGACCTTAAAGGGTACATTGGTCGCTTCGTCCGCGGAATTGCGACGATCGCCGTGCCAGCCATGCCACTCGGCCACTTCATAGTAGCCGGGAACGCCGATCGAAGGCCGCCAGGTGGCCGTCGCTTCGCCGGCGCCGCCCGGGATGGCATGGTAGCCCCAGGCGTCGTCAAAACTGCCGACGACTTGCTTGTTGCCGAATTGCGACCAGTATGGGTTGTTGTTTTCCCAGTTGACATCGCCGGCGGTGACATAGCGCTCCCAGTTTCCAACCAGCTCGACCGGGGCGCTGCCGGGGGAGGTATCGTTCAGGTAAAAATTGTCGATGATAATATCCGATACCGCCACGGTCGGTTCGGTGAACATGATGATGCCGCCGCCGCGCTTATCCTTTCTGTTGTAGGTGTGGCCGTAAATCTCCATCGGGGCGTCAAAAATTTTGCCGTTGTTGAGAACCGGGTTCTGACCGCCGCGCAACCTGTAATAGGTTCGGCCGTCGAGATCGGCGGGACTGATCACCTGAGCAGCTCCGGTCGGGTTGGTGATCGCCACCCCCTTGTCAAAGTAGCGCACCCACAAGCAGTTCGGCAGTTCAAATGCATCGCTGAGGCCATAGCCGAGATCCGTCTCAAACTCGTCGTACCACAACATGATGTAATACCAATCGCCAAAGGTCATGCCATAGTAGGCGTCAAAAAGCAGCGCCGTGGTCAGGCCAAAGAGCATTTTGTCGAACCGTTCCTTGCCGTCGCTCGACCATTTTTCCGGGATATAATCTTCGATAAACATCATGGACGGTCTGTTGCGCTTGGCATTTTCTTCCATCCATTTTATACAATCATCTTTGAGATAGTACCAATCGGACCAACGCAAAAAACCTTCGTAACAGTGGCCGTTCATCTGGTCGTAAAAATACTCCAGCGTTCCACCGTTGTTAACGCCGAGCATATTCGGCGCTTGCGGCGCCTGCTGCTGCATCAACTCCAGTTCGCGGTCCATCCATTTGCCGATATAAATTCTGCGGTGCGGATTGATCGAGTAGCGTCCCGCTTTATCCGGCGTACTGCCCATTTCCTCATAATCGTTGACGCCGTTCAAATTCATATCCATGGTTTTGTCGTTGAGGTAGACATTGGCGTAAAATGCATCGTGAAAAAGACCGTCCCACAGGCCCTGGGTCCAGTCGATCTTTTTGATGAGGTTCTTTTCCGCCAGGTAATCCCAGATGTACTTGCCGTCCACCGGCGGCGACCATTCGCTGAAATTGGGAAAAATGCCCGGCCCGGCCAGACGCAAGATGCTCATCACCGAGTCCCCTTTGGAATGATGCTGATTGACGCCGAAAAAGTCATTGGGGTCGTCCTTTGTGACAATGGTATCGTTGCGCACATACTGCACATCGATGACGTCGCCGTTGATATTGACATAGCAAAAGCGATAATCATCGCCAAGGCCATAGTTTATGCCGTCCACGGTATCCAGGGCCAGTGTCTTTTGGCCCGGGGCGACGTCTTCCAGCAAGTGACCTCGATAGGAGCGGTAGAGATAATACTCCGGGGGATCGCTGAAATAGACGCCGTTCAATCCCATGGCAATTAAAATTTGATCGGGATTTAATTCTCTCAGCTTTCGCGCCTTTATGATGCCGTTGTCATCAACGGAGCCGTAAATGTAGGCCATGTCATACTTGGCCAGTTTCTGCATCCGGGTTCCTATCGAATAGGTCGGCCAAAAAGTCTGTCCGAGAGAATATGAAGCCGTTCGTGGATACGGCGGATTCAGGCGATCCTGCGCCAAGGCAAGCGCCCCCCATAAAAGAATCCCCGCAATGACTCCCATGCTCAAATAGCTTTTCATTTTTACCTCATCTAATAAATTTTCCAAAATGTGTGCAAACTGCTTTCAGGCCAAATCCTGCAAAGCGGCCCCGAGAACAATGAGAATCCTTTGGATATGCCGGCCGCAAGTTTGCCGGGCATTTTCGGATGCCAAACCCATGGAAACATGCCGACGGCCACCTCTTTGTCGTATCCTATATATTGAAAATTGCTGAAACCGGCTTGCGAAAAAACGCTGCGCACCGACCTGGGGGTGACAAAATGCTCCAGCTCCTCCGGCTTCCAGTAATCGAACGGCGCCCATGTGTTCCGCTCATAGCGGCCAAACGACTCGCTCCACTTTTTGACCAGCCCGGCGACGTTCGAGTACGTGGGAATCGAAAGCAGCATATAGCCATCTTTTTTGAGAACGCGTTTGATCTCTCGCGCCGCCGTCACCTGGTCCGGGAAATGTTCAAAGCTATCCATGCAAATGGCGACGTCTATGCTGCCGTCCCGAACCGGCAATCGCAGGGCGTTGGCCTGGGCATATTCATGCGATTCATCTTTTAATATTTGAAAACTGCGCCGTTTGTTGAGATCGAGACCGAGGTATTTTTTGTGCTCATCAAAAAAGGTGGACAACATGCCGCTGCCGCAGCCAATGTCAAGAATCGTCTTGTCTTTGAAATCAATATCCAGAGAACGCGTCACATGATCGAAAAGAGCATGGTTCAACTTTAGCTTGTCATCGATGAACGGCGAGGTGACAAGCGCGTCCTCACGTTGATAAAAATCCTGTAAATTCTTTATTTTTTCTTCTGCAGTCACGCAACTCCTCTTGGTTTAGTCTTGTGCTGAAATGAGAAAAGCGACGATGCGACATTGGATGACCACGAGTCTTTTCATCAAACGACGCCTGGCCTGGTCTGCGCTTTTCAATTATGCAAAGAACAGACCAAAGCGGAAATGGAGCCGCCGCATAGCTGCTTCTCCTTCAACAACCTGCCTTAAAGCATTCTCTAACTACTTGTTATTTATATATCAACATATTCGTTCCGAACAGATTTTATAACGCTCCCTCGACCAGTCGTCGCAGCCCGGGCGCCCCTCACGGGGGACAAAGACAATATTGTCTTTTGACATCTAGTGGACAATCAAAGGCGCGGAACCATATTATTATGTCAATGATTTTTCCATAACCACTTTTTTCATTTTTGCCAAATCAATGGTTTTGGTCGCCAACAGCGTTGCAAGATAAACGACGATGGCGCCAATGATGATCGCGATGACCTGAACGCCCGCCCATTCGGCAAAGACGACAAAAACCATCATCGTCACTGTGCAGGCAAGCACTTTGGCGGTATAGGCCAACGACGGAAAGAGCGGCAACGCCAGTCTTTTTCGCATCCAAAAATAAATGAGCAGCAAAATAATCGCTTCCGTGGCCACCGTCGCAATGGCGGCGCCGATAAAGGACAAAACCGGTATCAGAATCAGGTTCAAGGTAATATTCAGAACCAGGCCAACGACTTGAAAATGCACGATCTTGCGCTGCTCGTTCAGGGCGATGTACAGGGGCACGAAAAAGATATTCACCATTTGCGCGCCGGCGGCAAAGGCGAGAATTTGCAACGCCGGACCGCCGGGGGCGAAATCGGCGCCGCAAATAAAAGTGATGATCGGGTCGGCCAGGTAAAAAGCGCCCGGAATGAGCGGTATGATGATCAGCCACAAGTAGCTTACGCCTTCGGAAAACAAAGAGGCCAACTTTTTGCGATCCGAGTGCCGCGCCGACAATTGCGGCAAAAAAGCCGTGGATAAAATTGTCGGGAAAATGCGCGTCACCATCAAAATCCTGTAAGCGGCCGAATAGAAGCCGATATCCGCCATCCCCCCCATTTTCGACAGCATGAGGATATCCAGGTAGTTGTAAGCCATGGAAAGAAAGGCGGAGACGCCGAGATAAGCCGAAACGCCGAGAATAACCAGGCTCTGTTTTTTGCGAAACGATATTTTAAAGTCGAGTATTTTTTTATACAACACATAGTAGTAATAGCAAAACAGAACCGTCGTCGAAATGACAAAAGACCATATAAACACGCGGATGTCATATCCCAAAAGCAAAACCAGGATGCCGATGGCCACGGAGATCGTCTTATCCAGCGACACGCCAAAGGCCTCGTACTGCATTTTTTCCACGCCGCGAAACACGCCGAACGCGGCCATGGAAAACGAACCGACGATCGCAGAGATGGCAGACGTGGCAATGACCTGGTTGCTGCGCGCGTCGTAATTTGCAAATTTCAGGTAGACGATTAAAAATAAAACAGCGAAAACGGACAACGACAGCTTGGCCCCCAGAACACGGGCGAAAAAGGCGGAGGCGATGCGCGGCTTTCTGGAAATCTCGCGGGTGACGATCGTCGAAATGCCGAGATCGGCGAACAAACCGACAAAAAAACCGATCGTCGTCGCCACGGTGTACAGACCATAATCCCGAGTGCCGAGATAGCGCGTCGCCACCGGCACAAGGACAAAGGCCAACAGGGTGACGAATACCTGGTGCAAACTTGTAAAGCTTATGTTCTTATAGAGTTGCTTCATAGGATCTCGTCTTTTGCGGCGCGGCGGTTGTCGCCGGTCCGTTCACCTGCTTCTTTTTTGCCAGAGCCATGCGATAACGAAGACTCCGGGTATGCTCATCGGCAACGAGTACGGCCACAATCATGGCCAGGGCGCGCCAATGGTGCAGTTTAATGATGACGAGCCGGTAATCCGGAGCGACCGTGTAATAAATAAAAAGCGCCAGCATCCCCGTCAGGCAGGCCATGCCGATGTGATACAAAACAGGGTCCCTCGATTTCATGATTCGAAAACCGGCGAAAAAAACGACCAGGTGCAAAACGATGAATATAACGGCGCCGGGAATGCCCTGCTGCGATGCAATGAGCAAATAGACGTTGTGCACAATGCGCGTACCCTGGATCTCCTCATCCGCGTGATAGCGGTAATTATTCAGTCCGACGCCAAAAGTCTTGTGATCCTTGATGATGCGCATGGCATCCCTGGCAAGCCCTACTCGGCTGTGCTTTTTGTCGCTGACAATGGCCTCTTTGGAATGGGCCATTCGCCCGGTGATCACATTTCCATATTTAATGGTTGTAAATACAGCGCCGACAACGACGACGATGAGCAGCCAGTTGGCCTGTCTGCTGGTCAACTTTTTATTCAGGAAATCAATATAGAAAAAGATGACCATGGAAATAGCGAACGCCACCCAGGCGCCGCGCGTATAGGTCGCCAGCAGCGCCCCCATGGAAAGCACGGATATGGCATACCACAACCATTTGGGCCTGATTTTGGTGAACATGGCCATGCGAATGGCAATGGGAGAGATCGAGGCCAGGTAAATGCCCAAGGCGTTGGCGACGCCGATGGTGCCCGTGGCCCTCCAGGTGTTGACGATGTTGAAAAAAGGCAACGACACCGGGCCGATCTGCCACTGCCAGACGCCGATAAAGGCTTCAAAGCCAAGGCCGTATACGACGCCCTTGGTAAAATCGACAATATCCTGCTTGGTATTGACGCGAGTGAGGATGCATGTGAAAACCAGGATGGCGCGCGTGAGATGAACGATGCCGAAACGAAAGTCCGCCTTTTCCACGGCGATGAACTCGCCGATCCAGCTCCATGCCAGAAAAACGAGCGCAAATGTGAGCGAAAACCAAAAGATACCGGCGACGCGTTTCGGCGTCCTGCGCGGCGGCTTTAAAAGAAACAGCGCATAAATGGCCAGGTCCACGGGCATGATCACATCGGCGCCGCGGGCGACGCCGTTGCTCAGCGTGCCGAGAACAATGGTAAAACCCTGTTCAATGGACAGGAAAAAACCGAAAGCGATGAGCAATATTTTATTTATTTTCATAAACAGCTTCTATACTTTAAATTATCTCAGCAGTCCGTTTATAATGGCGGCGACTCGCTGCGCCTGATTTTCCAGGGTAAATTCCCGGATATATTCTTGCGCCGCGCGCCCAAGACGAGCTCTCTCTTCGGACGCCGTCATCAGCCGCTCTATCTGTCGCCGCAATGCCGATGGATCATGCGGCGGCACGACAACGGCTGTTTCGCCGGGACGGTAATAATCGGCGATGCCGCGGTTTTCGGTCACAATAATCGCCTTGCCCAGCGCCATGGCGTGCAGCAGCACCAGTTGCCCGGAGGACTCGTCGTCGCGGTCCAGCGGAATGACCACAAGAGCCGCCGCAGCCAGCAGCCGTTCAAAATCCTCGCCGAACGCATCATAGTGTA
>JAJRST010000286.1 GCA_024278645.1 bacterium
CGCAAAAATCGCATATTTGCGGATCAAAGCCAATTTTGTCGACAAATATCTGTTTCATCTATCACTGTCCTCTGAAATTCGGGTAATCATAATCGAATCGTCTTTTATAATAGAAACGGGTGAAAAAGAAAATTGTCGCCATCAGCAATAGAAATAAAGGAAATTTAACGCAGACAAGCAATGCAAAAAACAAGATTCCGGCTTTAACGGCGACAATGGCGGAAGGCACATCTTTTTTCACGAGCAGGCGAATCATAAACGGCCATGTCAGAAAAGAAACAACAAGCATAAACTCGTTTTTATGCCAAAAGCTTGTTATGAAAGCTAAACTAAAAAAGAAAAGAGAAAAGTTGATCGTCGCGCTTTTACCATATTTTACCGGAAAAGTGACCTTGCCGCTGTCGGCGTCTCCCTTGACATCCGGCATGGTGGTTAAAAAATACAGCGAGGTGTTGAAAAACAGGTACGGCAGCGAGGCGACGAACAGCGTCGGCGCATACGGCGCGAACGTCAACCATCCCATGCAGAAGGCCAGCCAGCCCATGGCCATATTGGCGGCGACGCCCCAAAGCGGCCTGTTTTTCAAGGCGAACGGTTTAAAATTATAAAAGTAGCCGGTGACAAGATTGAACAAAACAACAACGACGAGCAGTTTGATGTTGACCGGAAAAGCGAGAATGAACGAAAGAGAAACGAGTACAACGCTTTCAATATATCCTTCACGTGTGCTGATAAAGCCGTCGCCAAGCAGGAACAGCTTTTTATTCTTTTTATCGGAAGGAATGTCCGCAAGTTGATTGAGTACAAAGCAACCGCCCATGGCCGCGGCGAACGCCGCGAGACCGAGCGCCAGGCTCTTGTTGCCATAGTCGACGGAAAAATAGCCCAGACGCAATGCCGAGATGAACTGATGGGCGCCGCCCGCGGTGGCGTAACCCGCCAAAAGTGTGGCCCATCCGGGAAAGAAAAGGATCGGTCGTGTGAGAAAAAAATAATCGAACAGCCGCAAGCGATCATTCATGCTGATATTTGCCGATTTTTTCTTCAATGGAGATGGGATAGTCGCCGGTAAAGCAGGCCGTGCAGTAGCCGCCGTTGTCATGCGACACGGAATCCAGCAAAGCTTCTTTGGATAAATATTTCAAGCTGTTGCATCCCAGGTAGTCGCGAATTTCATCCACGGATTTTTTGTTGGCGATCAACTCGCCTTTGCTGGGAAAATCCATGCCGTAATAGCAGGGCGAGGTGATCGGCGGCGAGCTGACGCGCACGTGCACCTCTTTGGCGCCGGCCTGGCGAATCAGCTTGACCAACTGTTTCAGCGTGGTGCCGCGCACGATGGAATCCTCGACGACGACGACGCGCCTGCCCTTGAGAATGCCGCGCACCGCATTAAATTTTACGCGCACGCCAAAATCGCGCATCTTTTGGTGCGGGCTGATAAAGGTGCGGCCGATGTAATGGTTGCGGATCAATCCGAGTTCAAACTTTAGATCGGAGCGGCGCGAATAGCCGACGGCGGCGGTGTTGCTCGAATCCGGCACGGAGATGACAATATCGGCGTCCGCCGGACTTTCCAGGGCCAGGTTCTTGCCCAGCTTGCGACGCACCTTGTCCACGTTCTCATTAAAGATGCGGCTGTCCGGACGCGAGAAATAGACGAATTCGAAAATGCACTTGTGGCCGGATGTCGGTTTTGCAAATTGATGGCTGCGCAGCCTCTTGTCGCTTATTTCAACGAGTTCGCCCGGCTTGACGTCGCGGATATAGGTCGCCCGAATCAGGTCCAAGGCGCAGGTTTCCGAAACGATAATATAAGCCCCGTTTTTTTTGCCGATGCACAAAGGGCGCACGCCGTCTGGATCCCGAAGCGCATAAACCTTGTCGTTAATCATCATGGTGATGGAAAAAGCGCCGCGTATCTTTTGCGCCGCCTCGATGATGCGTTCATGCATTTCCGCCGCCCTGGAGCGGGCGATCAGATGCACCAGCACTTCCGTATCGGTCGTCGTTTGAAAGATGGCCCCTTCCTGCACCAACTCGTGGCGCAGCGTGCCGGAGTTGGTAAAATTGCCGTTATGACTGATGGCCAGCGCGCCGTCGCGCATGTTGGCGACGAGCGGCTGTGCGTTCAGAATGCTGGCGCCTCCGGTCGTCGAATAACGGTTGTGGCCAATGGCCATGCGCCCGGCCAATCTGTCGAATGTTTTTTGGTCGGAAAAGACATCCGCCACAACGCCGTGGCCGACATGTTTTTGCAATTTTTCGGAATCGCTGCTGACGATGCCGGCGCTCTCCTGGCCGCGATGCTGCAATGCATACAAGGCCAGGTAGGCCAGGTAGGCGGCGTCGGCATGGTCATACACCGCCACGGTGCCGCAATTTGATTCCGGTTTATCGACGATTCTTGTTTTACAACTGGTCATGTGTTTTCTATTCTGATGAAACGTTGAGGATTAATAGTCCAACGGCGATGCCGGCAATGTCAGCGACGATGTCTTTGACGCTGGGCGTACCCTTGCCGCTGACGCCGTCATAAATTTCCTTGGCCACGCCGATTGACAGGGCAAGGCCTATTGCCGCCCTGTTCGAAGCCTGCTCCGAGGCCCCGGCTTCCTGGCGCAAGGCGTAATAAGAAAAGCCGGTCAAAAAGGCGCTCGCCATAAAATGATGCCCCTTGTCCGGCGCAAACCATTGGTCGTGGAAAGAGCGGGTCACGTTTGATGTCAATGTGTCCTGGGATGTGGTTTGAGCCGCAAGGGAAGCGCTGCAAAGAAAAAGCAGCAGCAAAACGGGCGCTTTTTTCATGTTACAGCCCCAGCTCTTTGCTGATTTTCTGCATGCCCTCAAGGGCGATGACGGTAAACTGTTCCAGCGTCAGGTCGAAATTCTCGCACGAGCGAATTTGCTCCCGATTGGCGCCGCGGGCGAAATGCTTTTCCTTGAAACGACGCAGCACAAAATCCGGGGTCACGGCGCTCAGCTTTTTTTCGGGGTGCATGAGCGTGGCGGCGACGATGAGCCCGGTGATCGGATCGGCGGCATAGACCGCTTTGTCCATGAGGCTGTCAAGCGGCGCGTGCCCGTTGTGCGCTTTGATGGCGTGAATGATATCTGACGGCAGGTCATAATCCCGCAGCAACTCTTCCGTCACCAGCGTATGCCGATCCGGATCGTCCTTGGTTTCTTCGTAATCCAGATCGTGCAGCAAGCCGACGAGTCCCCACTTTTCCACATCCTGGTCAAAGTGCGCCGCCAGCTCGCGCATCACCGCTTCCACGGCCAAAACATGCTTGAACAGGTTTTTGTTGGAGAAACGAGGTTTTGCCAGTTGGTATGCTTGTTCGCGCGTCACAACGACTCCTTTACGCAATCGCAAATGATAATCGATTCTTTAACCTGCATTATTCATAAAACCTTGCCTCGAAGATGCAAAGACTCGAAAAAA
>JAJRST010000287.1 GCA_024278645.1 bacterium
AAAATCGAGGATGGAACGATCCCCACGGACAAGACGATCCTTAACGTCTGCTACACCGGGCAAACCGCTTCCTACGCCACATCGCTTTTGAATATGCTCGGCTACGAAGCGCAAAACTTGTTGTTCGGCGTCTGCGGCATCGACACGACCCTGGCCGGGGGCAACAACTGGATGAAGCAGATTGCCGAGGACGAATTCGCCGGTCAACTCACATCCGAGGAAACAAAGGTCGATAAGGAATACGAGTTCCCGAGCATTAAAACCGGCGCCGAAAAGGGCGAAGACGTTTTGCTGAAACGCATGAAAGAAATGCTGCCCAGCGGTTGGGGCAAAATTCCCGCGGCGGAGGTCTTTTCCAATCCGGACAACTATTTCATCGTCAACTATTGGCCCGAAGCCGAGTATAAAGATCCCGGCCATATTCCGACCGCCGTCTGCTATCCGCCAAAGGACGCTTTTAAAGCGGATCAAATGCTGAAGAATTTGCCTACGGACAAAACCATTGTCGTTTACTGCTACACCGGCCAGACATCCGCCCAGGTGACCGCCTATTTGCAGATGCTGGGCTATGACGCCAAGAGCTTGCTCTACGGTTTTAACGGCTTTGCTTATGGCAAGCTCAGCGCGCACAAATACAGTCCCCCGACGGATGATTATTCCGCGGTTATTGTAAAATAGCTGCTGTTTTTCGGGGTTTACTGAAAAGTCCTTTATAGAGCGGGGCAGACGAGGAGCATCTGCCCCGCGTTTTATTCAGCCAAAACGGTACGGGAGGCGTCGGCGCCGAAAAATTTTTTAATAAAATATTTATTGCTTTTGAAACCTTTGTTATTATATTTACTTGTACCTATCAATATTATTTTAATACTTTCTTCTTTCTTCTCCATCAATAATTCTTTTAATTCAAGCCCGCACGAGCGCCGGATGGTATGCCGGCCAAAACCTTTTGTGGGGAACGACTTTTAAAAAAGGGTGAAAAATGAAACGCGTGTTCATTATACTTTTTGTGTTCATCGCTGCGTCGGTTTTTGCTTCTGGAATCGGATTCCACGGTTCCGTACGCAATTCCATTTACAGCTACGAAAGCGATCAGGCGCACACTCGTTTTTATCAGTATGCTCGGTTGAGCGCCGTATCGCCGGGAAAACATTTTTCCTTTCAAACTTCCATGCGCGCGCTGACGGATGCGAATCAATCACTCGCCGGCGAGGAGCGCTTTAAGGTTTATTCTCTGCGCTTTAACGGCAAGAACCTCCTGGGCAAGAAACTCGATTTTTCCGTCGGCAGATTGTTTTTACATCCGGGGACCGTTCTCGGCGCTTTGGATGGCGCGACCGCCAAATACACCTTTTCTTCGCACTTTTCCATGCAGGTGTACGGCGGCGTGGAGAGCTATTTTCAGCGCAGCTTTAAGGTCTATGAAACAAAAGACAGCCGGGTGCTCGGCGGCCTTTTCAGCTTTCACGCTTTTTTTCCTCAAAACTGCAACTCTTGTATTTACGCAAGGCAAACGAGGCGGCGACATTCTGGCATCTGGCCGGCCTGAATTTCGATACGGCGCTGCTGCCGAAAACCATGCTGCGGGCGCAGGCGCATTACGACCTCGAGCAATCCCGCTTTCATCGTCTGCTTTTATCCGCGCGCAACGCCTGGTCCCCAAAATTGATGACCACCCTGGAATACAAGCGCCAATTCCCGCAGGTTTACGCCAATTCCTATTTTACCATTTTTACGCCGGAAGCCTATCAGCGGGTGCGCGTCGCCGCCGCTTATGAAATTATTCCGAATTATAACATTCAGGCGCAATATCAATTCGTGGCCTTTGAGGAGGTGGACAACGCCAACCAGGTCTACTTGACTATCGGCAATAATTTCGGCAACCTGGGTCTGGTTTGGGAGAAAGGCTACGCCGGCGATCAGCTCGGCTTGATGTTCGACATCTACTACGAGGTGATTCCGAATATGATCGCCTCGCTTTACGTTGATTATTCCAAATATCGCGTCGAAGATATTTACGAATTCGACAGCCAGTTGGCCAATGCCGCGCGCTTATCCTATCGCATCGGCCGCCATTGGACGGTCGACGTCGAATATCAATGGCTGACCAATCGATACAAATCCAGCGATTCCAGGTTTCTAAATCATATCTCATTTGTCTGGTAATTTGAGGAATGTCAGAATGAAAAAGATATTTTTATTTGCTCTTGTCGTTGCTTCTTTTGCCGTGTTGGCCATGGACGGCGGCGAC
Organism: bacterium; assembly: GCA_024278645.1. Taxonomy (GTDB): domain Bacteria; phylum Zhuqueibacterota; class Zhuqueibacteria; order Residuimicrobiales; family Krinioviventaceae; genus JAJRST01. The sequence goes on from JAJRST010000287.1 coordinate 2,249, forward strand.
AAGATCGGCGTAAAGTTTGACCACAAACTGCACCTTCAGGATATTGGCGCCGAGTGCGCCGATTGCCATGCCGCCGCGGAGAGCAAAAGTCCCGCGGACAACCTGATGCCCGGCCATGACAACTGCTATAGCTGCCACGATGAGAATGAAACCGAGTGCGGCTACTGCCATACAAACGGCGACGACCCCTTTGGCGTACCGCACGTCACAAATTTTATCGCAAAGTTTCCACATGATGTGCATATCGAACAGGATGTCAAGTGCATCACCTGTCACCAGGGCATTGCTTTCAGCGAAAAGGCCGCCACGCAACATCTGCCGTCGATGGCCTTGTGTCAAACATGTCATAGCGATCTGGAAGAGGCGAACTATTGCCAACGGTGCCACAACGCTGATGAAAAGCTGGCCCCTGTGACCCACAACCTTGATTGGCGACAGGCGCACGGCCTGGTCAACCATCTGAATGAAGAAAGCTGTGCATCGTGCCATACCGAGCAGCAATGCCTTGACTGCCACCAGGGCGACAATCTGGATCGAACCGTTCATCCGTTCAACTATGTCAACAACCACGCTATTGATGCAAGAAACAAGCGAGACAATTGCTACACCTGCCACGAAGAGTTGGAAACCTGCGTCTCTTGTCACCGCGATCAATTGGTCCTGCCGCGTAGTCACAATACGGCCGGCTGGTCCAACCTTTCCAACGGCGGCCGCCATGCCCGCGAGGCAAGGATGGACCTGGACAACTGTCTGGTGTGCCATAACGACAATTACGGCGAACCGGTGTGTGCACAGTGCCACAGTGCAAATAACTAAGTGCGAGGCGTCAAAAATGAGAAAGAATATCTTGAAAAATTATCTGTTTTTTGCTGCTTTTGTATTGCTCGTTGGAGCGATCTATTGGGGGTGCTCGGAAGACAACAACCCATTGCCGTCGAAGACGCATACAGAGGATTGGAACAATCCGCAGTCGGAAAATTTTCATGGCGTCAAGGTTCTGGAGGTCGGCTATGAATCTTGTAAAAGCTGTCATGGGCACGATTTTCTTGGCGGCGACAGCGACGTCTCCTGTTACGGCTGTCACGCCGCCTTTCCGCATACAAAAGAATGGATGGTCATCTCCAGCGACGGGTTTCATGGCAAGTATCTCAGTGAGAATGATTGGCCTGTGGAAGAGTGCCAAAAGTGCCACGGCGAGGATTACGGCGGCGGCGCCACGGGCGTTTCCTGTTACGATTGCCACACTGTTTTTCCCCATCCGGAGGACTGGTTAACCGCCTCCAGCGACAAGTTTCATGGCAAGTACATCCGTCAAAACGGTTGGTCGCTTGAAAGCTGCCAGGAATGCCACGGACAGGACTATGGCGGCGGCGAAACCAAGGTCGCCTGTACAACTTGCCATACGGACGAGGGCGGGCCGGAAGCGTGCAATGTGTGCAACGGAAACCAGGATCATAGCTACCCGCCCGAAGATCTGAACAAGAATGTTTCGAATACCGCCCTGGGCGTCGGAGCGCACGAAGAGCACATGAATTTGTTCGAATGTTCATTGTGTCATGCCGTCCCCCCGACTTTTGACGACCCGGCTCACATAGATGCACCGCCCGCGGAAGTGAACGAGGTATGGCAATGGGATCGCAACACAGCAACATGCGCCGCCTCGTGTCATGGCGCTGATAAAGTCTGGAATAATTTCGAATAACAATTATCCCCCAAAGCCCGTTCGCTCAACGAACGGGCTTTTTTACGTCGTACTATTTCGGATTGTTTTGAAATAAATATTTAAAGAAACACGTTTTAATAATCAACACGTCGCTTCCGCTTTTCCCACGCTTTAATGGTATTTGACGCTTTTCCTGTTCAACCGGACTTACCCATCCAGGCAAATAATTAGACTTTGGCGTCTTAAATTTGGAGGACGGTTATGGAAAATTTAAAACGTTTTCTGCTGGAACATGCTTTTTTTGAAGGCATCGAACCGCATCTTCTCGACATCATCGTCGGATGCGCTTCAAATGCAATGTTTAAAAAGGGAGAGGTTATATTGCGAGAGGGCGACGAGGCGAACGCCTTTTATGTTATTCGCTCCGGCAAGGTGGGCATCGAGATTCCCTATCCCGGGCACGGCTCGATGCTCATTCAGACCTTGGGGGAAGGCGAAGTCTTTGGTTGGGAATGGCTGATCCCGCCGCATCGTTGGTATCTTGGCGCCCGGGCCCTGGAGGATGCCAAAGTGCTTGTCTTCAACGGCGCCTGCTTGAGAGAAAAGTGCGAAGAGAACAAAGATATGGGCTACGAAATGATGAGGCGATTCTCCCGGATCATCACACAGCGACTTCACTCCGCCAGAAAACAGATACTCGATCTCGCCCAAATGCCGCGTGACGCTGCCCTTGTCTGAACACGTTCCGGCCGCCCTAAAAGCCGGCGGTCTTTTGCTGCGCTGAAACCGGGCCGGAACAATTGCTGGAGATTCTTTCATCGAGTGGCATAGCGTCAGCGACACAGGCCTGTACTGTTGCAAGATTGCGCTTCGCCCAATGCTGACTTTTTGCATGATTTTGAAATATTTTCTTGACATTCAGGCGAATTATAAATATAATCTATAGCCTGCAATATAGAAAAGGCATGACCGGCGCCCGGCTTTATTCAAATTGTTTTGGTCATAAAGTAAATTAGAAACCGATGCCTTTTTCGACAAGTATCTCACCACTTGCGAGACAAAAGAAAATTAACGCCTGTAATGTGCTCGCAATTTCCGCTTTTCTTACGCGGGGAAAGATTTTTTCTCAAAAATTTATAGTTGCCGTTAATTCTTTGAACGTTGTCATGGAGAGTCTTTTATGAAAGAAGAGCCAGAACAAACAACAAGACGGAATTTTATTGGGTGGGGGCTGATCACATCGCTTGCTGCTTTTCTGGGTATGCTTTTTTACCCGATTGTTCGTTTTATCATCCCGCCGACCGTGGCGGAATCGAGTCAGAACTCTGTTGTCGCGGCCAAAGTTAACGAGTTGCAGCCGAACAGCGCCAAGATTTTTCCCTTTGCCAATAAACCCGCCATTCTCATTCGTCTGGCCAGTGGAGAATACCGGGCGTTGACCGCCGTGTGCACGCATCTCCAGTGTACGGTGCAATACCGCTCGGATTTTAACGCAATATGGTGCGCGTGTCATAATGCAAAATTTGACGTGAACGGCGCCGTCATTTCCGGTCCACCGCCTGCGCCTTTGGATACTTTTGAGGTGAACATGAGCGGCGATGATATAATCGTGTCTAAGCGAGCATAGGAGAGGAAAATACCGTGAAAAAACAAAGCAAAATCTTGAACTGGCTTGAAGAACGATTTGATCTGTCCGGCATAAACAAATTCATCGATAAAAAAGTAGTTCCTGTTCACAAATATCATTTTTGGTATGGCATCGGCGGCATTGCCATGTTTCTGTTCGTTGTACAGGCGGTGACCGGCATCCTGCTGTTGCTTTACTACCGTCCTTCCGCCGACAACGCCTTCGAGTCTGTCGAGTTTATCATGACTTCCGTTCGTTTTGGTTGGCTGATCCGTTCCATCCACAGTTGGGGCGCCAACCTGATGATCTTTGTCCTGTTTGTGCACATGTTCAGCACCTTTTTTATGAAAGCGTATCGCAAGCCGAGAGAGTTGACGTGGATCAGCGGCGTCATTCTTCTTGTGCTGTCCCTGGCTTTTGGCTTTTCCGGCTATCTTTTGCCCTGGAACAAGTTGGCCTATTTTGCCACCAAAGTGGGGACGGAAATGGCCTCCCTGGTTCCTTTTGTCGGAAAGGAGATACTGATCTTTTTACGCGGCGGCGAGGATGTCACCGGCGCCACGCTCACCCGTTTTTTCGGCTTTCACGTCGCGCTGTTGCCGGCGATAACTATGATCTTTCTCGGCATCCACCTTTTATTTATTCAGGCGCAGGGTATGAGCGTGCCGCCGTCAATAGAAGAAGAGTATAAAAAGAACCCCAAAAGTATAAAGTTTTTCCCGGATTTTCTTTTGCGTGACGCCGTAGGGTGGCTTGTCGTGTTGGGGCTTTTGGGTATTCTGGCGGCGCTGTTCCCCTGGGAATTGGGAGAAAAGGCGGATCCTTTTGCATCGGCGCCGCAAGGCATAAAGCCGGAATGGTTCTTTGTCTTTTTGTTCGAAACGCTGAAATATGTTCCGCCCAAAATACTCATTTTTGAGGGCGAAGTGTTGGCTATTCTGGCCATCGCCCTGGGCGTTGTGTTTTGGATGTTGGTTCCGTTCTTCGACAAGCGCGCACAGCTCAACAAGCCGAGTCCGCTTTTCACAGCCATCGGCGTTACGCTTGTTCTTTATATCATCATAATGACGGCAGTCTCTTATCTTTTTAGCTAGTTCCTTGATCTGTGCATCAAACGAGAGGATAGAATTTTGAAATCTATTTTAAAGAGCTTTATCATTCTACTGATCGCCTTTTTCTACGCTCAGGCTCAGGAAAATGTAGAGAGTTCCTGCATTACCTGCCATGTTGAACTTGACTCAGCTTCCGCGATTCAGGTGCAGCTTGTTTCTGAAAGCGTCCATAATGATAAAGGTTTGTCATGCCAGGGCTGTCATGGCGGCGATCCTGCCGAGGATGACCCGGACCTGGCCATGTCGCCGAAAAAAGGCTTTATCGGCGCGCCGAAAAAAAGTCAGGTTTCAAAAGTTTGCGCCAAGTGCCACAGCGATGTGGACTTTATGCGAAATTATGATCCGAATGTCTCCACCGATCAATACACAAGATATCAATCAAGCCAGCACGGGCTACTGTTGGCCCAGGGAGATGTCAAAGTCGCCACGTGCATCGATTGTCATGGCTTCCACGACGTAAAAAAGGCGGATAATCCAACGTCATCCGTATTCCCCAGAAATATTGCGGACACCTGCGGGAAATGTCATGCCGATGAGGCATATATGAGTGGATACGGCATTCCTACGGATCAATTGTCGGAGTATAAAAAAAGTATTCATGCAGAAATGTTGTATGAAAAGGGCGACCTGAGCGCGCCGACATGCAATGATTGTCATGGAAACCACAGCGCTACACCGCCGAACGTCGAAGCCGTGGGACATGTTTGTGGCACATGCCACTATATGCAGTCGGAGTTTTTTGCTTCCAGTCCGCACAAGACCGTTTTTGATGAAATGGGCATCGCCGAATGCTAGGCGTGTCATGGCAATCATGGGATTGAAAAGGCATCCACCGAAATGCTGGGAACGGAAGGCCAGGCCGTATGTGTGGACTGCCACGAAAAAGATTCGCAGGGTTACAAAGTTGCCACTGTTATGCGGGCGGCCATGGATACCCTGGGCTTTCAAATCGAGCAGGCCGAGGCCATGTTGAAAAAGGCGCATCAAGCGGGCGTTGAGGTGCCTTCTGAAAAAATCCTGGCGATTAGCCGCGCCAGAGACGAATTGACGCAGGCGCAAACCGCCATACATACTTTTTCAGCGGATAAAGTGCTGGAAATTACAGCCAAGGGCAGGAAGGAGGCGGCTGTCGCCCTGGCCGTCGGCGCTTCCGCTTTAAAGGAGCTGGTCGTGAGAAGGCGAATGTTGATCATCATGGTTGTGTTGACGTTGATCGTCGCCGGCCTGCTGGTGCTGTATATTCGAGCACGTGAAAAGGGCCAGGCATAAAGTTATCGAGTGCCGTTTTAAACGTCATATTGAAGGGTGAAAACCTATGGATATTTCGCCGGAAGATTTCAAGCGCCTGGAAGCAAGAATCGCCAAAATTGAAGCGCATCTTGGGTTGTCTGAAAGTGTTGCTGCGGAAACGGCGCCCGAATTGGCGCCATCGGATGCAACGGCTAAAAAAGAGGAAGAGCAGATCGGGCTGGAATTCAGGATTGGCGAGTTCTGGCTGGCGCAGGTTGGCGCTTTAATTCTTTTATTCGGCGCCGCATTCTTTATCAGCTATCCTCTCCCCGGGCTTTCTCCCGTCGTTGTCAGCCTGCTAGGGTACCTGGCCGTTGCGGCGCTGGCCGCCATCTCAAGGTACTGGAAAGAGAGTCTGCCGCATCTGTCAAACATATTATTTGGCGGCAGCCTGGTTTTGCTGTATTTTGCCACGCTGCGCTTGCATTTCTTCAGCGCCGCACCGGTGATTCACAGCAAGGCGCCCGCCATCTTTGCCGTCTCCGCTGTTCTGGCTTTGAATTATATAATCGCAATAAAACAGAATCGCAC
>JAJRST010000288.1 GCA_024278645.1 bacterium
ATTTTAAAGCAGCAGGAAGAAATTCGCTCCGCTTATGTGGAACAGGTTGAAAAAGCGCGCGCCGAACTCAAAGAGCTTTATGATCAGTTGGATTCATTAGTGACAATTCGAACCCGCGAGCTGAGCGAGGCGAATAAAAAGTTGGCCGAGGAAATAAAAAATCATGAAATGGCCGAGTTGGCGCTGAAAGAGAGCGAAGGAAGGTACCGCACACTGGCCGAATCCGCGCCCGATTTTATTTTTATCATCGATCGAAATGATGTCGTCGAATATGTGAATCAACATGCCGCCAAATTGTTTCATCGCAAACAGGAAGAACTGGTTGGCTGTAAGCGGAGTGAATTGTTTGGCGACACGACTCTTCAAATACAAAATAAAAGTTTACAAAAAGTGTTTAGTGACGAACAGTCTCTTCATGAGCAAGACTGGACCGAGCTGAGCAACGGCGACCGTATCTTTTTGGACACTCGTATGGCGCCCATCAAAGAGAACGGCATTGTGCGAGCCGTTTTAGGCATCTCCCGGGACCTGACGCAGCAGAAACTGGCCGAGCAAAAGATTGCCGATCAGGAGAAAAAATACCACACACTTTTCGATACGATTCATAATGCCATATTATTAATCGATAACGGCGTCATTGTCGACTGCAACCGTTCTTCGGAAACTATTTTCGGAATGCCGTCGGAGAAAATTCTTGGCGAAACGTTTGTGAAATTATTAAAAAAGAGAGCTGTTCGCGACAAGCAGTTAATTCAGCAAATGAATCGTCAAATAGAACTGTGTCTGCAAGATAAGGTACAACATTTTGAGGTCGACTACTCTAGGACGGACGGCGAGTTGCTGCATCTGGAGATCAATTTGACCCGATTCCCGGAGGGTGATGCATGGCGCGTCTTGGCGGTTGTCAGAAACATAACACCTTATAAGCGCGCCCTGGAGGCGTTGCTGGCTTCGGAGCTTCGCTTTAAGGATATTGTCAGTCGTTCAATCGACGGTTATTATTTTATCGATGTGAACTACAGGCTGCGACAGCTTAATAAATCGGGTCAGCAAATTCTCACATATACAAAAGAGGAGATCAATACGTTCTTTCGTTTGGATTCCAAGGACAAGCGATCCAGGGACTTGCTAAAGTTGTTGAAAACCGCCATGAGCGGCAAGTCTCTGTCATGGGAAGAATTGAAATTTATTGACAGGCAAGGCAAGGCGAGATGGATTGCACTGAATGCTCGTCGCGTCTACGATGGTGGGGAGGTCGCCGGCGTTGAAGGATTTATTAAAGATATAACAGACAGAAAAAGGGCGGAGGCGGAGCTCATTGAAAGCGAAGCCCGTTACAAAGCGCTTTTTGAGAGCACTCCTTATGATGTTTTCGGACTGACGATTGACCAACGCTTTATCAAAGTAAACCAAAATTTTATGAATCAATGGGGACGCTATGAAGGAAAACGACTTGACGCGCTTCGCCCCAAAACTCTCGCCAATCTTATTTCCGATCTTTGTACAAAAGTGCGGACAAAAGGCGGCTCTGTTGAAAGCAGCTACCGATATAAATCAAAAGAGAAATATTTTCGGGTTATCGTCGCGCCGAATCTTACCGAAAAAAAGAGGATTATTGGCTACGCCGGTCTCATTATTGATGTGACCGATAGCTATAACGCATTGCAGGAAAAGAGCAAGTTTGCCGAGGCCTTGATTCGAACATCCGAGGAGGAGCAGAGACGCATCTCTCGCGAAATCCATGATTCTCTTGGCCAGATGCTGTTTGCACTTCAGGTCGAGCTGTCTTCCGTCAAATCGAATTTTAAAAATGATTCGAAAAACATCAAGGATGTTTTATACAATGCGGAAAGCTTGTTGACAAAGTCGATGCAGGAAGCCAGCAACTTGTGTTACCGGCTGCATCCGCGGCTTCTGGATGATTTCGGTCTGCAGGAAGCCCTGGAGGATATTGTCGTAAATATTCAAAACTCGGGCAACATCGAAATATCTTTTCAATCCGAACTTGATGATAGTAAATTGAATAAAAATGTCGAAACGGCGCTTTTCCGGGTCGCCCAGGAAGCGTTTGCCAACATTCTAAAGCATTCTCAAGCGACAAAAGTGGAAATGGTGCTGCGGGGGCGCAGCGACGGCATTGCTTTTTCCATCCGCGACAACGGCTGCGGATTTCATTTGCAAAAAGTATTGCAGAGCAAAAGCAGGGGATTCGGGTTGTTGAATATGAAAGAACGAATAGAATTGATTGGCGGCGTTTTGAAAATAAAAACGGCTTCGAACCAGGGCGTTTTAATCGACATCCTTATTCCTAAAACAAAGGTATAATATGGATAAGATTACTGTTGTACTGGCGGATGATCATGATTTGGTCCGCGAAGGCATTGCCAGGCTTGTGGAATCATTCGGTAATATTGAAATCGTTGGTCAGGCAGGAGACGGGCATGAGGCTGTCATCCTGGCTCGAGAAAAAAAGCCTGACATCATGTTGCTGGATATCGCCATGCCCAAACTGCTCGGCGTTGAAGCGATTAGCGAGATAAAAGATGTTTCTCCGCTTACCAAAGTTATCGTATTGAGCATGCATAACAAAGAACGCTATATCAAGGATTGCATGCGCAACGGCGCCGCTGCTTACCTTCTTAAAGAGTCGGCTGTGCACGAGCTGAAATACGCTATTGAACATGTCATGAAGGATCAAATATTTCTTAGCCCGGCCATTTCGCGCAATGTCGTCAAGGATTGGTTGACCGATGCCAAGACAGCATATTCGGCCGGTCCGTTAACCGTGCGCGAACGCGAGGTGCTGAAGCTGTTGGCCGAGGGACATAGCAACAAGGAAATCGCCGCCATGTTGTTTATCAGTCCCAAAACAGTCGAAACGCATCGATATCGAATTAATGAAAAGTTAAATCTTGGCAGCGTCGCCGACTTGGTGCGATACGCCATAAAAGAGGGGTTGATCTCCGTCTGAGCGGCGCCGGCTATTCAGGTCATTCCCTAGTGCAATATACAGAGATGTCCCTATTTCCTTTGTTGTTTCAATCTTGTATCTTTACACAGAAATTAAGTTGAAAACAAAATGTCGGGCGTCCACCCCCCGTAAACCGGTGACCCCCCTAGCTGGTTTACAAGGATGGCTCGACATTTTTTTTGCCTTTTTCTTCCCCCGCAAATTTAGTAAATTCCATTTTTAAATTTTTCCAAATGACATCACAATAGAAAGGAATAGAATGCGCCAATACGTACCTTTGCTTGTTCTGCTGCTGCTGTTGTTCTCCTGCACACAGCTAAAGCTGGCCAGGGATGCCTATGACCAGGAGAACTATGACGAATCCATCGCGGTGTGCAAAAAAATACTGGCCTCTGACTCCACGAATATTGGCGCCCTCGAAGTTTTGGGGGATGCATACACAAAGTTGGATCAGTTGGACAGCGCGATTCTTACTTTTGATAAACTTGTCCGATTGCAGCCGGGAGAAGAAAGGTTTATCGAGAAATTGTACAGCACAACATTAAAACGCGGCGATCAATTTCTCCCTGATGACGGCAAAGCCGCCTTTTCTTATTACGAAAAAGCCGAAAAAATATCGCCGAACAAACCTCATGCGGTTGCAAGAAAAGGCGATGTCCTTTTTGTTCAAAAGCGATATGATAAAGCTCGTGTCGAGTTTTTAAGAGCGGTCGACTTGAATGCGGATTCTGCAGGCATTCAGCTAAAGTTAGCCAAAATTGACAGCATAGCTGCGCTCTCCGAACAGTTTTATCAACAAGGGCTGGGCGAATTGGAAAAATATAAATACGAGGCCGCAAAAAAATCTTTTGCTCGCGCGCTTGATATAAAGCCGGACCACAAAGAAGCAAAGTACCGGTTGTATTTGGCCGCCGGCCTGCGCTTGTTTAAAAAGGGATCCATCAACGCTCTTTGGGATGGCATTGATAATTTTGCCGCCGCCTCCTTGCTCTATCCGGATCGGGCAGAGCCACATTACTACCTGGGATTGGCTTATCACAAAAAGGACAAAAACGAGTACAGCAACGCCATTGACGAACTGGAGCGCGCTATGGCGCTGGAGCCGGACAGCAAGTGGGCCCGGGCCG
>JAJRST010000017.1 GCA_024278645.1 bacterium
AACTCGAAGAGACCATAAAAAAGATGAGGAGAATAAACATGACATCGATAAGCGAGGTAATGTTTATGGAGGATCGTTTGCGTTTTTTTTCTTTAAACTGCATCAGTCGCCAATCGCCTACAGGGTACGAATCTTTATCAATAATTTTGTGGTATACTTTTCAATATCCAGGATATAATTCTCGGCGCGGTTGGCAAAGTAATTGTACATGAGCAGCGCCAGGATGCCAATCACCAGGCCGCTGGCGGTGGTGATGAGCGCTTCCGAGATGCCACCGGCGAGCAAACTGGCCTGCCCGGTTCCCTGTTGCGAAATCACGGTAAAGACTTTGATCATGCCGAGAACGGTTCCCAGCAGTCCCAGCAACGGCGCCGTGCCGGCGATGGTGTCCAGCGTCGACAAGCCGCGCTCCAGCGAACGAACTTCCTGCCGTCCCTGGTCCAGGAGCAACTCGCGAATCTCCTCTTGCGGCAAGTCCTGATTTTGCAAACCGGTGAGAATAATATTGGCAAAAGCGCCTTGATTCTTTTCGCAGATGCTGATCGCCATCTTTAAATCATCGAGACTTTCCAGCGACTCGACGACGCTGATAATTTCAGGAACCATCACCTTGTTGCGTCGCAGGCTGATTAATCGTTCGATGACAATCGCCAAACCAATGATGGAGAAAAGTAAAAGCGGTATCATGGTGACGCCGCCGCGCGACAGGTAAGAAATAACGTAGGCCATAAAAACCTTCTGAATGTCACATTGCATCGGCAAAAGCCGATTGATTAAATTTTAGTTTAAAAGATAACTTTTATTTTACAAACAGGCAAGCAATAAAAAAAGCCCCGCCGGTTGGCGAGGCTTGACATGGAGGAATGTTGCAACTACGGGTTATTATCAATGTAAAAGCAATTTGGGTCTGCACCGTACAAGGGAATCAAGTCCTTGCAAAGGCGTCTCGTTCAACCAACAACGACCTCATTTGCCGCTTTTTGCATTCTTTACCACGTCGGCGTCGGATTTTCGGGACTTTTGAAGCTGCTCTTCCTTTTTCTTTTTCTCCTTTTCAAGCTTTTCAAGTTCCCGGATTGAGCGCTGCGTTCGCTCGATTTCCTTTTGCAACTCGGTATACAGCATTTTTGTCTTTTGCTGCCTCTTGCGCATGATAGCCTTTTCGTGCATGACATAAATGGACTTGGGCAGGATTAAATATTGTATGCCCAAATTAATCCGCCAACCGGGATAGCTGGGAAAACCCGGAAACTTTGGCACAAGGTTAACCGATGTCTCGGCGCCCGGCGTCAGGCGAAGATCGGCGTTTGCAAAGAACCGATACCTGGGGTGCGGTTTGTAGCCAAAACTGACATTCATAAACAGGTAATTCTCCCGACTCGCCGCTACAGCGGGCGGTCTTATAATCCAGGCAAGACCGTAAAGTTCCAGACCATACTCAAAAACCTTTGTGGGAAATTCTACGCCCAGGGCGTACTTAAAGGACTGACTCGCGGTTTTTACAACGCTGTTCTCAATGTCGCCGTCGGGACGCAGGTCGCGGCCGGCGTCGTTGTAGTTCCAATAGCCGACATTGGCATGAATACGGATGTCGTTTTTTAAATCCGGCGTCGCATAACGGTAAGAGAAAAGTCCTGTAACGCCGTATTCAAAAGCGCCCGCCGTATAATCTTCGAATAAAACGTTGTGTTTCTCCCCGGTGGGGAATCTCGCCCCGATATCAAAACCGACCCAGACGGGTGCGTTTTCGACCTTGAAATGGCCAAATTTGAAATTCAGAAAAGAATCCCAGGGAATTTCTTCGCCGCTTTCCTTGTGCGTATCCTGGTAAAGAACAGGCGTTAAAGACACGGCGATATGATCATTGATGCCGTAGGTGAAATTGGCCACGCCCTGTACAACCCAAATCATGCTTCCGCTTTCAATGCCCAGGCTCTCGTAGGTAAAGGTGCTTTGCTTCCCCCAAAAGCGAACATTGCCCAGGGCGGTCAAGTGTCCCGGTCTGGTTGTAAAAGCAGCTTTTGTGTGCGGCAGGCCCTTGCCCCCGTTAATGACGGCGGCTTGTCCCGCTAACGTCATAAAAATCAACATCAAAAATACTGTAAAACCTCTCATCACTCTCATATCAACCTCCGGATCAGACATCATCGGTCTGTGAATTTGGTGAATCAACTTAACCATGTGTATTGTCGTAAAACGCTTGCGAATTTCTGTTCGATTTTACGACTATCCCACACGCACCCAACTCGATCTGACCTGTTGACAAGCTCGTCAAAATTTACGATGCCTATCCCCGCAAAATATCGCTACTTTCTAAACGCCTAATTATAAAGTAATTGAACAACTCAGCCTGTGAACATCCTGGAATGTATTGGCGACAAAGGCGTAATCGATAAAAAGACTTCGCCAGTGGATGCCGGCTCCCGCTGTCAGGCCAGCGTTATTTCTTCCTAATCGAACAGCTAAACCTTTGATTGCAAATTCAATGCCACCCAAATGTTGCTGTTCATATTTATCATAATAGGTGTAGTAGAGGTTGACCGAGGCGTCGGCAAATCGCAAGGGTTGATTGTAGGCGGCGCCAAACATCAAGGTTCGCTGAACCTGGTCCTCATGTTTGGTGCTCCACATAATGGCGGTTTGCGTGATGTCCAGTACGGAAAGGCCGAAAGATAAATCCCCTAGTTGACGCTGATGCACCAGCGTTCCAAAATTAAATTTTATTAAAAACCCCAAATCGATGCCCATGCCCGAGGCGGTGGCATCGCCCAGTTTTTGCCGCAGCAGTTTGAAATTCACCCCAAAAGGGATGGTGAGCGGGAGATCGCCGTACCACCATCCGAGGGGCAGAATCGATTCCAGCGTCTTGGCAAAAGAAAAATAAAAGACATCCTCGACATCCTCGATATAACCCAGGACGGCGCCGTCCGGACGCAGGGACAAATCCTTGTTGCGCTCGGCATAGGAGCTTCCCTTGAGATCGGGGTAGAGTGGAATTTCATCCACGGCAAAGCGCGTCCAGTTGACGGCGATGACGCCGCCGCCGTGCATCGGCAAGGCGGCGCCAATATAGTTAAAACTGGCCATGGGCGCTGAAAAGCTGCCGAATGTCGGTGCATACATGAAATTAATATACGTCCTTTGCAGCAGTCCCAACGAAGATGGGTTATAATAAAAAGTTTCGCCGACGCCGTTCATGGCGACTGCCGCGCCGCCCAACGCCAGCGGCCGGCCGCCTATGCCCAACTCCATGGCCGCGCCGGCGTAACGCCCGCCGGCAAAAGCCGACGTCGCTGCAAGGCCAAGACATAAAATGATGTAAGCTATTTTTTTCAATGGTTCCGCTATTTTATTTTTGCCAACTTGCCGTTTACGGTTTTCGTCCTGCCGCCGCTCTTGGCCGACAGGCTGTAAAAATAGACGCCGTTCGCCACTTCGTAGCCCTCGGCGTCCAGGCCGTCCCAAAGGATTTCGTGGTAATCCGCGCTCAACGGATTGGGGTCGTCCGAAATATCCGTGGGTTGTATTCGCCGGATCAACCGCCCCGAAGCGGTAAAGATTTTAAGCGACATCTCTTCCACCGGACTGTTGAACAGATAGGCGAACCGCGTTTCCGTCTTGAACGGGTTCGGGTAGTTGCCCAACATGTGGATATCAAAGTCGCTGGCGACGCGAAAAACAAATTCCCTGACCTCGGATATGTTTTGATTGCAGTCCGCCGCCTGCACGGTCAGTACATGCTCGCCCGGCTGCAATTTCGGATTGTAGCTGATGACTATTTGATTGCCGTCGATGATCGAGTCGGGCAAGGCAATTTCAGCCGCGTCCACCGTCTCGCCGTCCAGCTCGATGCGCAGACGATTACGAGAGATGTCGACGCCGTTCACATCCTGCAAACGCACGCCTATGCGCGGTTGGTTGCTTGCCCATTTCCGGGGTACATAAGGCTGGCCGTCAACGGCCACCTGAATTTCCGGCGGCGTGGCGTCATTCGCATTGAGGATGGCGATGTCTCCGACATCGGGAAGCGCCGCACGCCACAGGGAATCCTCGGCCTGGGTGTCGCACCGCACCCACTTTTTTGTCTGTTTGCTGAAACGGAACAGGTCGACATTCCCGTCAAACCCTGCGACCAGGCTGTCCCGAGGCGCTGTCAGGCGCACGTAAAGCGACCGCTCCAGTTGCGCCGTCGCATTCAACAGGCGAAGCCGATAGGCCGGCGTATCGGGGACATGGCTGAAATCAGGCTGACCGCTGACGCTCACCT
>JAJRST010000289.1 GCA_024278645.1 bacterium
GTGGTCGACCTTATTCTGGACACGGCCGGGCAAAAGGGCACCGGCAAGTGGACGGCCATCGAGGCGCTGAACCAGGGACAGCCATTGACGCTCATCGGCGAGGCTGTGTTCGCCCGCTGCCTCTCTGCGCTAAAAGAGGAGCGCGTCGAGGCGTCCAAAGTGTTGCACGGCCCGAACGCCGCGTTCGAAGGCGATAAGCAGCAGTTTGTCGCCGACCTCGAGCAGGCGCTGTACGCTTCGAAAATCGTCAGCTATGCCCAGGGATACCAGCTCATGCGCGCCGCCGCCGGCGAGTACGGCTGGGACCTGAATTACGGCGGCATCGCGCTTTTGTGGCGCGGCGGCTGCATCATTCGATCGGTTTTCCTCGGCAAGATCAAGGAAGCGTTCGACAGCAATCCGGAGCTAGTCAACCTGATGCTGGCGCCGTTTTTTCAGCAGGAAATTCAGAACGCCGTTCCCGCCTGGCGACGCGTCATCAAAAGCGCCGTGGAGCTTGGCGTACCGGTCCCGGCCCTGAGTACGGCCCTCTCTTACTTTGACGGCTATCGCAGCGAACGGCTGCCGGCCAACCTGTTGCAGGCGCAGCGGGATTATTTCGGCGCGCACACCTACGAGCGCGTCGACAAACCGCGCGGCGAATTTTTTCACACCAACTGGACCGGCCGCGGCGGCGATACGTCGGCGTCGACTTATTCTATCTAATTGTCGTGTCTACGGCCGGCAAAGAGCCGGAGGACGAATCTGTTTACAACCATGAATGCGATGCGCCACATTATTATTATTCTCATTGCTGTATTTTTCGTCGATTGCTCCGCGGGATTGTACAACTATAGTTTTCGCCGCAGCGATGCATCCGATGAATTTGTCATCATCATTCATGGCCTGCGCGGAGAAAGTGCGGATTTTCTAAAGCTGGAAGAGGCGTTAATCGCCGATGGTTACAACGTCTGCCGCGTGGATTATCCGTCGACAAAATATACCATCCAGGCTCTTGCGGATACGGCGCTTGGCGAGGCCATACGACGCTGCCGCGAGGAGGGTGCGGACTCGCTGCATTTTGTCGCCCATTCTATGGGAACCATACTCGTCCGTTACTATTTGCAGGAGAACAGGGTGAAAGAGCTTGGCAGCGTCGTTTTTCTCAGCCCGTTGAATCACGGCACCGAGCTGGTCGACAGGTTGGCGTGGCTGCCGTTTTTTAGCAAATATAACGGGCCGGGCGGCATGCAGCTCGGCGCGGACGAGGATGACTTTGTACAATCGTTGCAACCGCCTTATTACAGCGTCGGCGTGATCATGAGCGCCAGGTCTGTCAACCCTATCGAGTCCCTGTTCATCCCCGGCAAGGACGACGGCCGCGTTTCCATCGAAAGCGCCAAACTGCCGGGTATGAAGGATTTTGTATTGGTGAACAGCAATCACCATGTGGTGATGAAGAAAGAAAAGACGATCCGCTATGTGCTCCGCTTTTTAAAGACGGGATCGTTTCATTAAAAATACATGATATTTGAAAGGACTATTCTTTGGTTCACGGATATGGCTTCACAGATCAGTTTTTAAAGGAAAAGGATGTCGTTGATATTCTTCAGAAAGCCTTTGCCGAAAAACGGGTGGACGGCAAAAAGCTTCTCTTTATCATCCCGGATCATACACGCTCCGCGCCAATCGACGTCATGTTCCGCACGCTGTACTCATTGCTTGCCGATCGCGTCGAGCGGCTCGATTTTCTCATCGCCCTGGGCACGCATCCGCCGATGAGCGATGAGATGATCAATCAACGCGTGGGCATTACGCAGGTGCAGCGAACCTTGCTCTATCCAAAGGCTCGCTTTTTCAACCATTATTGGGACGATCCCAATCAATTGGTGCACGTGGGCACAATCTCCGAGGAAGAAGTGCTGGAAATTTCCGAGGGACGGATGAGGCAAAGAGTCGATGTGACCATCAACAAGATGGTTCTCGATTACGATTTGCTGATCATCCTTGGGCCGACGTTTCCGCACGAGGTGGTCGGTTTTTCCGGCGGCAACAAGTACCTGTTTCCGGGCGTCGCCGGTCAGGAGATCATCGACATGTTCCACTGGCTGGGCGCGCTGATCACCAACCCGCGCATCATCGGGACAAAGTATACGCCGGTTCGCGAGGTCGTCGACCGCGCCGCCGCTTTTCTGCCGGTGGAACGCTATTGCATCAGCCTGGTAGTCAAGGGCGTCGACCTGGCCGGACTTTTTGCCGGCCCGCCGGAGGAGGCCTGGGCCGCCGCCGCGGATTTGTCCGACAAGCTGCACATCGTTTACAAGGACAAGCCGTTCAAAAGCGTATTAGCGCGCGCCCCCGAAATGTACGACGACCTGTGGACGGGCGGCAAATGCATGTACAAAATGGAGCCGGTTGTGGCCGACGGCGGCGAGTTGATTATTTACGCGCCGCACATTACCGAGATTTCCGTCACCCACGGCGAAAGAATCAAAGAGATCGGCTACCACGTGCGCGACTATTTTATCGAGCAGATGGACAAATTTCAACATGTGCCCGGCGGCGTCATGGCGCATTCGACGCATGTTCGCGGCGTCGGGACTTTTGAGAACGGCGTTGAAAAGCCACGCATCAAGGTAACCCTGGCCACACGGATCCCACCGGAGGTCTGCGAAAAGATCAATCTTGGTTATCGCGATCCCGACAGCATCGATCCCGAGGAGTGGATGAACCGCGAGGATGAAGGGTACTTGTACGTTCCCAAGGCCGGGGAAATGTTGTACCGGTTGAAGGACGATCCGTTTCAGCCATAAGGTTTAAACCGCCGAGCCGTATAGATTAAACCGCCGAGAACGCCGAGTGAATAGCATCAACCGTCGAAAGCGTGGATATCGCAGCGGCTGAAATTAATAAAAAAGCAATCATTGAACTCGATTTTTGGAGGATAGAAAGCACATGCCTGCAAATAAAAATATCGTCGTCGCCCAGTCCGGCGGCCCCTCGCCGGTGATCAACAACACCGTTCGCGGCATTGTCGACGCCTGCAAAATGTTTCCCGATAAATTCGAAAAAATCTACGCCGCCTGGCACGGCATCGAAGGCGTTTTAAAAGAAGAGTTGCTCGATCTTTCCGTGCAAAAGGAGGAAGAGATCGCCCTGCTGCGCACAACGCCGGCCGCCGGCGCCATCGGCACCTGTCGCTATAAAGTCAAGGAACATCAAAAAGAGGATTTTGAACGCATCATCGAAGTGCTCAAGGCGCACAATGTCGGATATTTTTTCTACATCGGCGGCAACGACTCCATGGACACCGCCAACAAGGTGGCCAAACTGGCGCAGGAGCGCGGTCTGGACCTCGTCGCCGTCGGCGGTTCCAAAACCATTGACAACGACGTCGGCGATTCGCAGTTCAAGCTCATCGATCATACGCCCGGCTACGGCTCGGTGGCCCGTTACTGGGCGTTGAACATCCAGAACGCCAACGAGGAGAACATGGGGTCGTCCCCGGCGGATCCGGTGCTGGTCATCCAGATGATGGGGCGCAAAATCGGCTTTATTCCGGCGGCGGCGCGGCTCGCCGATCCCAGACGCCAGATGCCGTTGCAGATTTACATGCCCGAATCCGATGTGTCCATCGAGGAGCTGACCGACAACGTCAATGACGAGCTGGCCCGCAGCGGCCGCTGCATCGTCGCCGTTTCCGAGGGCTACGACGCCGGCGACGTCGGCGCGGCGCGGGATTCATTCGGTCATGTGGAGTTCGGGGCCAGCATGTTTACGGCGCAGCAGATCATCGTCAACCATCTTAACAAGGTCGGCATCAAGGCGCGCGGCAAGGCGCGTGGCCAGGTCGTCGGCACGGATCAGCGCGACACGGCGATTTACGCCTCCAACGTCGATCTCGACGAGTCCTACAAGGTCGGTCAAAATTGCGTGGTCATCGCCCTGGAGCACGGCTCCGGATATATGAGCACCATACTGCGCCGTCCCGGCCTCATTTACAGCGTCGACTTTGACAAGGCGCCGCTGGACGCTGTCGCCAATTCCGAGCGCGAGTTTCCCAGGGGGTGGATCGCCGAGAACAGGATTGACGTGACGGATGATTTTCTAAAATACGCCACGCCGCTCATCGGCGACGACTGGGTGAGCGTGCCGGTCATCAACGGTCTGCAGCGATTTGCGCGCCTGGCGCCGATTTTCGCCGACCAAATATTACCGAAATACGTACCGGAAGCGCATCGATAATTCAAAACAGGATTCCCGGTTAATCTATGAAAAAGCGAACGAGGTGAAAAATAAATGTCCGATCCGCAAGCAGAATTAAGAAATCTAAAGCCGAATCATAAGTATCTAATCGCCGTCGACAGCGATGGCTGTGCATTCGATTCGATGGAGATCAAGCACAAGGAATGTTTCATACCGAATTTTATCAAATATTTTAATTTGCAGCCCGTGTCCAAATACGCCCGCGAGGCGGCCGAGTTTACCAATCTGTACTCAAAATGGCGCGGCGCCAATCGCTTCATCGCCTACACCCTGGCCCTGGATTTGTTGAAGGAACGGCCGGAGGTTATTGCGCGCAACGCCAGGATTCCCGAACTAAAGGGCGTCAGGGAGTGGATGAAGCGCGAATCCCGACTCGGCAATCCCGCGCTGCAAGCCGAGGTGGAGAAAACCGGCGACCCGGATTTAAAGCTGGCGCTGCAATGGTCGCTCGCCGTCAACGAATCGGTGAGCAACATTGTCTACAATGTGCCGCCGTTTCCCCTGGTGCGCGAAAGCCTGGAAACGGTTTCGCAGTGGGCCGATGTCATCGTCTGCTCGGCGACGCCGCACGAAGCGCTGGTGCGCGAATGGCGGGAGCACGACATCGCCAAATACGTGCGCTTTATCGGTGGCCAGGAGGTCGGCTCGAAAAAAGAGATGATCGCCATGGCCATCGCCGACGGCAAGTACCAAAAACAAAACGCACTGATGATCGGGGACGCCCCCGGCGATATGAAGGCCGCCAAGGATAACGGCATCCTGTATTTTCCCATCAACCCCAACGGCGAGGAAAAGTCGTGGGAGCTTTTCTATCACGAAGCGGCGGAAAAGTTTAAAAACGGCGAGTACGCCGGCGACTATGAAGCCAAACTGATCGAGGAGTTTGAAAAGCTGCTGCCGGAGAGGCCGCCGTGGAAATAGAGTTGTCATGCAACCCCGATTCGTCGGGGTTTTTATTTGGCGCCTTGAAAGGTAAAGTGTAACCAGAATTGGCAAAAGTTGAAAATTGGAAAATAAAAAACTTGGCCGCGAATTATGCATTTTCTTAACCTGGAAAATTAATTCGCTTCAAAGTCGCCAAGTCTCGAAGGTACTCAAAAACAATAGAATCAAGATAACAGTATTTTGTATACACTGTATTGAATTGCCCACAAACTGGTGGGTGATGCGCCGGTTGGCGAAATTCACGGTCTTGATGTCTCAATCGTATTGCAGTCCCTTCCCGACATTTGCCGGGAAGGGAGACAAGGGGCGATATTATTTTTCCGTTTTTTGGGTCGTCGTTTTGGGTTTCTTTGTATACAATTTGAGCGCCTCGGTCATCATGCTCTGGATGGCGTCCGCCATCGCCTGGGGATCGGCGATTGTGCCGTCCATGAGCGCTGCGCTGTTGAATAAATTGTGCGCGGCCACATCAAGCATTTTATCCTTGGCATCCTTTTTATAAATGGCCAGCAGATCCAGAATCAGCGGATGGCTTTTGTTGATTTCCATCACCTTTGGCTTTGACGGCATGTCCGGCGTGTAAATGTGCATCATCTTTTCCATTTGCGAAGACATGCCCTGGCTGACCAGGACGGCGGGACTGTTCACCAGGCGGCCGGACAGCTTGACGTCCTCGACTTTATCGCCGAGAATATCTTTGATGCGGCGAGCCAGGTTTTCCAGCTCTTTGTCGTCGGCCTTTTTCTTTTTCTCATCCGTCTTGTCCTCTTTGGCGGAAGGAATTTTATCCAGCTTGCCGAGATCAACCTGATCCGCCGAAACGATATTCTTCTCCCGATAATTGAACAGACCGGGCAGGGCAAACTCGTCGATGGGGTCGTAGCAATAAAGCACTTCGATGTTTTTGGCTTTGAATATCTCCAGCGCCGGGTTGTTTTCCACGGTTTTGCGATCCGGGCCGGAGAGATAGTAAATTTCTTCCTGGTCCGTGGGCATACGGTCCACGTATTCATCCAGGGAGATCAACTCGTCGGCATTTTCGCAGGCGGACGAGTTGAACCGGAACAGCGACGCCACCTTGTCCTTGTGGCTGAAATCGTTATAGCCCTCCTTAAAGATACGCCCATGCTGTTTCCAGAATTGTCTGTAAACGTCCGGTTCGTTTTTGGCGAGATCCTGCAAATGGGAGAGGAGCTTGCCGACGATCGTGTTTTTGATTTTTATCATATATGGGTTTTCCTGCAGCGTCTCGCGGGAGATGTTCAACGGCAGGTCGTCGCTTTCCAGCACGCCGCGCAGGAA